>NZ_AXCD01000026.1:0-96409 GCF_000475335.1 Acinetobacter sp. COS3 | reverse complement strand
TGTACCCACGTTTACGTGTGGTTTATTACGTTCAAACTTAGCCTTAGCCATTTGATTTTCCTCGTTTACGTCGACACCAGTTTAGAGAAAAACAACCCTGAAAAACCTTCTTTATCGACATTTGCCTAAAAAACTAGACACCTAATACTTGAAAAGCAGACTATAAAAGCCTGCTTCTTTAAAATTTTGTAGAAAACTCTACTAAGCTGTATATCTGGAGCTCTTATCGAGATTTGAACTCGAGACCTCTCCCTTACCAAGGGAGTGCTCTACCACTGAGCTATAAGAGCGATTATCCTTCGATGGAGCGGGAGACGAGGATCGAACTCGCGACATGCAGCTTGGAAGGCTGCCACTCTACCAACTGAGTTACTCCCGCACGACATTGGTATTAACCACTTCATTCGAAGTTAATGGTGGTGGGAGAAGGATTCGAACCTTCGAAGCTTTCGCAACAGAGTTACAGTCTGCCCCCTTTGGCCGCTCGGGAATCCCACCACGTCGCACTCATTTCAGCGCTTTCCTTTACTACTCATACACTACACTTTAAGATGGTGCCGGCACACGGATTCGAACTGTGGACCTACTGATTACAAGTCAGTTGCTCTACCAACTGAGCTATGCCGGCTCTTTCTTAGCGTTTCGTACGTTTCGTATCGGAACGGTGTGCAGTTTAGCAAAACTCTGAATCGATGCAAGTGGTTTTTTCAAAAAAAACCTTAAAAACTCATAAAATCAACCCGTTTGACGATAATTCAACCGCTTTGATCACTGCACGAGCTTTTATTTGGGTCTCATTCCACTCTGATTCAGGATTTGAGTCAGCAACCAGTCCCGCACCAGCTTGCACATAGACTTTATTTTCACGAATAACGCAGGTTCGAATCGCAATCGACATATCCATTTCACCATGCCAGCCCAGATATCCAACTGCACCACCAAAAACACCGCGTTTTACAGGCTCAACTTCGTCAATAATTTCCATGGCACGAATTTTTGGCGCGCCTGAAAGTGTTCCTGCTGGGAACGTTGCTTTAAATACATCTAAAGCATCAACATCATCTCGAACTTCACCTTGCACATTTGACACAATATGCATTACATGCGAATAACGCTCTATGACCATTCGGTCCGTTACTTGAACCTTACCAATCTTTGAAACACGCCCAACATCATTACGGCCAAGATCAATCAACATGAGATGCTCAGCAATTTCTTTTTCGTCTGCCAGTAAATCTTGCTCTAAAGCAATATCTTCTTCTTTGGTTTTACCACGAGGTCGTGTTCCAGCCAATGGACGAACTGTTGCAATACCATTCTCTAAACGAGATAAAATCTCAGGCGATGAACCTACAATATGAAAAGGCTTTTGATCAGTAATGGTCTGCCCTTGTACAAGGAATAAATAAGGTGATGGATTTAAATGACGCAAAGCACGATAAACCTGCAAGGCCTCTCCATCAAAGTCTGAAACCATTCGTTGACCTGGCACAACTTGCATAACATCACCAGCACGAATGTATTCTTTTACCTTTTCAACAGTCTGAAGAAACTTCTCGCGCCCCGTGATTGACTCAAAGTTCGGCTTGGTATGTGGCTTAGCTTGTAAACTCACTGGGGTTGCAAGCAATTGCTCAAGTTGATCTAATTTAGTCTGAGCTTGATCATACGCGTTTGGCTGTTTAGCATCCGCATGATGAATTAAAAACAAGGTATCTTTTAAATTATCAAATACGATAACTGTTTGAGACAACATTAACCATAAATCAGGTAGTGTCACAGGATCCGCAGTTGGAACATTTTTGAGTTTTGGCTCAATATAACGAACAGCGTCATAGCCCAAATACCCTACCAAACCACCAGTAAAACTCGGTAAATCTGGAATTTCCTTTTGAGTCGGTACTTTAAACTGGCTTTGAAATTCACGGATATACTGAAACGGGTCAGCACAGTGCTCTTCTGTTACCGAGCCATCTGCCTGCTGAATCGTTAAAATTCCAGCATTACATGAAAAAACGGTCGATTCACCCAAACCAATCATGGAGTAACGCGCCCAGTTTTCACCACCCTCTACAGATTCAAATAAATAGGCTTGTTTCTGTTCTTTAAAACGAGCAAATACTGAAAGCGGTGTTTCTGTATCCGCCAAACGCTGGCGATAAACAGGAATCGTATTGAAGCCAGCCGATTTCAGCTGTTCGAATTGTGTTTGTGAAGTCATGAATATTCTCTATGGTTAAGTTTCTTTGCGTTTTCGTTCGATCTTGCTTTAATTTCGCCATCGAAAAACCATAACCAAGCTCATGCCTTTCTCCTTATTTGATCTTCTTCAACCAATTCAAATAAACTATCAACAACTTGTTGTGGCTGACAATCATAGATGTTTTCACCATGATTATAGCCATAGCTAACCACAATACAATCAATACCTGCACGTCTAGCCGCTTCCACGTCATTACTGGAATCACCCACCATTAATGTGCCTGCCTTATCAACATTTTGCTGCTGCATACAATGTAATAAAGGCAACGGATGTGGTTTGCGCTCTGGCAAAGTATCACCACCAACCACCATTTCAAAAAAAGAAGAGAGCTTTAAGCTTTCTAAGATTCCCTCAGCCAAGTGCTCAGGCTTGTTAGTCACACATGCCATTAAAATATTATGGCTTTGACAGTACTCCAAGAAAGCTAAGACACCATCATAAATTGTGGTATTTACACATAGCTCACGTGCATAAACATCCAAGAAAGTATCGAGTAATTTTTTCTGCTTTTGTGCATCAACTTGACCAAACAAATGCTCAAGCACTGTTTCGCATAATTTTGCTGCGCCTTTACCAACCCACTCTCGAACTTGTAATTCAGTCACCAAAGGCCATCCTAGTTGTTCCAAGCTGAGATTCATTGATCGATATAAATCAGCAGCTGAATCAACTAGAGTTCCATCCAAATCAAATAAAATTAGATCGCGATGTTGTAACTGTGCAACAGACATATTTTCACTCAAAAACAAAAGGCACGCTCAAATAGCATGCCTTTGATTGTAAAAGCTTAGATCGATTATTTAAAGAACAACCATGCAATCACAGCTAAAATCACCAACACAATAATTGAAATTAAGCCTACAGAAGCATTTTTTTGCTGTTCTTTTTCTTGTTCAACACGAGAAACTGGCTCTTCAATCACAACTGGTTGTTGCTCAGGCGCAGTGACTTTGACATCCACACCCTCTGGAATTGGCGCTGGTTTTGGTATTGTTACTTGTTGTGGCATACCATCTCGAGCAATAGAAGTTTCTGCAGCGCGTTCTGCAATACTAGGCATTCCTTGATCGTGTGCCGAAGATGATACAGGCTCAGCTTCAATTTCAGGCAAATCTGCAACACTTACTGGGGCAAGAACAGAAAACATAAAGCTTGCAAATTGAACAATATCACCATCATTCAATTCTGTCTCTTGCTCAATTTTTAGATCATTGATAAATGTTCCATTAGAAGAATTCAGATCTTGCACCCAAAGCTGCTGATCTTTCAGCAACAATGCAGCATGTCGACGTGATATATCTGCCGATTGCAGCAGCAAATCAGCATCTTGATGGCGCCCAACCAACATATCACGTTCAACACTAATTTCTTGCCCCGTAAATTCACCTGTAATGGCTTGTAATTTCCAAGTCATAGATGCATATCCTTATATAATTTCTTGCAATTGTAACATTGTCGCATAAGGTCTTCTGTGCATCTACTGTGAAGATGCTGGGCGAATCGTTGTTGTTGTCACCGTATTTTTACTGCGTTCAGTTTCCTTTACAGGAAGTGCAACTGATTTTTGCTGTACAACAGGTCTATCTTCCGCTACAGGCGTTGAAACAGCGCCAGATTGATTTTGCTGAGTTGCTGTTGGAACTTTCTGATAAGGAGAACTATTCGCTGCCGCAGGTTGTTGGCGATAAATATCATTCACATTTTCTGGTAATTTTGCAAAGTTACCATTTTTATCCATTGCCAACTGCAAGCTATAAAGTTGATTATAACGTTGTTGAGAAATACGTCGAACATCATCCGCATCGCCTACGATGGTAGGATGGATAAAAACAAGTAAATTGCGCTTCTCATTCGTCTTGCTATCCGCTCTAAACAATCGACCTAAGTAAGGAATATCACTAAGAACTGGGACACCTTGTCGAGATTGGACCGTATTATCAGAAATCAAACCACCAAGCACAACGGTCTGCCCATGATCTGCTAGAACTGCTGTTTTAATTGCTCGCTTACTGGTGACCAAATCAGTTGCTTGTCCACGACTTTCTTGAACCGCAGAAACCTCTTGCTCTACCTCTAAACGAACCGATCCACCTTCACCAATATGAGGAACAACTTTTAACGTTACCCCCACATCTTTACGCTCAACAGTCGTATAAGGGTTAACACCAGTACTATTCGTAGTCACAGAGCCTGTAACAAAAGGAACGTTTTGACCAACAACAATGTACGCTTCTTCATTATCCATCGTTACAATCGATGGTGTAGAAAGCAGATTAGACTTGGTATTGCTTTTTAACGCTTGGATGAGCGCACCGTACAATTTACGCGAACCATCTGCGCCTTCTTTATAATCACCTAACGCAATGGATGACCCTGCACCAACAGCTGAACCTAAACCGGCTGCACCACCAGTTAGATAACCCGCAGCTAACTTAGATAAACTTGACCCGACATTGGTAAAATTAATAAGGCCTACACCACTACTAATATCACCTAATGCCCATTGAACCCCTAATTGATCCGCATCATCACCAGCCACTTCAATAATTGCAGCCTCAATCAAAACTTGTTGACGACGAATATCCAACTGTTGAATAGCCGCTTCTATTTCTCGCATTAACTGAGGATCGGCCTTAACTACCAAAGCATTTTGAGTGCTATCCGCAATAATACTTACTCCACCACCATTAAAGCTTGTGACACCACCATTTTGATTGTTGTTTGAACCACCATTTAGATTAATCGACGGTGTTGAAATAGAAGATGATGAACCTGTTGAAGAACTAGAGTTTTGATTATTCGAAATCAGATTGTTAATTGAGTTACTAGAAGAGGAATTGCCACTATTTGATGATGACGATGAAACTGACTGTCCTGTTACTAGGCCTTGTAAAATTTCAGCTAAATTTTTCGCACTCGCATATTTTAAACGGAAGACCTTGAGTCCACCTAAACGATCAGCTGAAGGAACATCCAACATTTCAATCATGTGACGTAAACGTTTACGTGAGTTTGGGTCACCTTTAATCAAAATACGGTTGGTACGGTTATCCGCGATCACACGTACACGAGAACCAATAAAATCTTTTGAAGCACCTGTTGCACTCATTGTTTCCAACAAGCCAATAATTTCCTCAGCCTGACTCGATTGCAAAGTAATCGCTTCAATATCATTTTGACCAGTGCCGTCTAGATTACGCACAATACTTTCAAGCTGATAGATATTGGTTGCACGATCTGAAACAATTAATGCATTAGTTCCAGCCACAGCAGCCAAATGTGCAAATTGTGGCATCAATGGACGTAACGCAGGGATCAAATCATTCGGATTGGTATTCTCTAACCAAATGACACGCGTAACAATTTGATCACCACCCGCTCGACTGCGCGCATCGTATGGAATCCCCGAATTTTTTGCATTGCTGTCAGGAACAAGCTTAACCGTATTTCCAGAAGGGAGTGCCACCACACCATTGACATTTAACACCCCTAAAAAAAGATCATAAACTTCATCTTTATTTAAAGGCTTGTTTGAAATAACCGTGACATTTCCGCGTACGCGTGGATCAACCGCAAAGTTTTTACCCGTAATGTCAGCCACTTCATTAATAAATGCCGTCAAATCCGCATCACGTAGATTAATCTTCCATGTCTGTGCTTGCACATTGGTACTGATTGTCGCAACTAAAGGCGCTGCAGCAAGTAATGCCCAAAGTGGACGTTGATGATTCAATAAAGCCATAACCTGCACTTATTCCTAACTTATGTGGTGACGTTCCATCACTAAAAACTTTGTTGTATGGTCATCACTTGATCACCACGTTTTATTTCTATTTTGGCATGTCCTTCACGACGCACTTGCTCTAGTAATTGTACATCACTGAGTCCTTGCCCTACTGTTTGACCGTTGATCGATAGAATACGATCACCTGAACGTAAACCCAAAGTGTTTTTTAAACTGATTGGTGTACGATCTGATATTTCATAGCCATCTGCACCACCACCGCTCACACCCATATTTTTTAAGTATTGTTCACGGTTTTCCTGCATTTGTTGGATGGCCTGACCTAAAGCAGATTGCGGTGTATTTTGCGTAGCTTGCTGAGGTGCAGAAGAAGGTGGTGCTGCATTATTCGTACCACCTAATACTGGCGCGATTGGTTGATACAATCCTTTATCTAAGCCTTTAAATTTCACTTCACGCGTTGCGCCATTACCTTGTCTCAAGATCACATGATCCCAGTAGACCTCAGCCAACTGATAAGACGTCGAACCAACTGTTTCGCCTACACGATAACGCTCTGCAATATCATTTAACTTAATTACCGCCGAAGACAAATAACTTGGATAACCAAGTAACACACCTTGTAACTCCAAATTGGCATTATCATCCGCGGAGGTTGTTGCAGGTTCGTTAAATAAAGCAAAAGAACTAATATTTGGGACTTGAGCTTGCTGCGAACCTAATTGCACTCGATCAAACTGCATCGGTTGTGGTGGTGCGATCACCCACCAAAATAATGATGCGAGTTTCCAACATAACCATAAAATTAATAATGCGAGAACCAAACCACTTAACTTATCTAATTTCTGCAAGCGTATTTGTTGCATTTTTTGAGTGATAACTTTCATTAGAAACCACCCTGCAATAACGGTTGGCGTGAGCTGACCACATAAGTGTCTAAACCCGCTTTACCTTGATAGGATGGAATATTAAGAAGCATTCGCTGGGTAAGTTGTACGTCCAACATTAAGCCAGCATCTAAACTGAGATTTGCCATTTTTTGGCTACGTTGATCACGAACATCTATTTGTAATTGTCCGTTTTCATCTTTCATTTCAGCAACTAAAGAAGGCATATTCATACGATCTTGGCGCTGACCGAATGTATAAGTCAATGCACCACCGCCCCAATTTAGCTGCCCTTCAGTTGCACTGAATCCTTTTTCTTTTTGATAATTCAACTGCACATCTTTTAACTGAATCGCATTTTCTGGCCATTGCCAGTTAGCGAAGTATTTTAAGGTTTCCGGTGAAATTTCACCTTGTAAATCCTTAATCATGATTTTTTGGCCTAGACCATAGCCAAAAACCCCATTGAATTGAGTATTGCCACTATGAATATCAAGATGAGCACCGAGGCGCAATAACAGCAAATCTAAAGGGCGTGTTTTCCAATGAACAGAACCACGCAATTGACCACGTTGCCAATCTGCCTGCCCTTGCCAAATGTTACCGCTGACATTATGTAATATTTGATTATTTTTTGAAAATTTCGCAATTAACCATGTCGCTGGAATCTGTAAAATAATAAAAATTAAAAATGCAAAAATGGCGAAAATCCACCATCTCCATTGCTTGGTCTTTTTTTTCATTCAACCCTTACCAACATGCAAAATATCATCCGTGTTGAGACACTCGCTCTATAAATGACATTATGCATACTTTTTCAACATCGCCAATTCTCTCATATAAAAAAACCAAGCTTTTTAAGCCTGGCTTTTAATGAAGGATAAAATCATCGTATGACAAAACGATGACTTTCAAACTTGATTAGATTAAGAAATCTTCAAGTTTTGCACCTTTTTCTAATTCTGCAACTAACCAGCGTGGTTGCTTACCACGACCAGTCCAAGTTTCTTCAGTATTATTTTTATTGCGATAACGTGGCTCTACAGCTTTACGTGTTGTTTTTTTACGCTTTTGCTCGCCTACTTCCAATAACTCTTCTACGCTAAAGCCAACTTTTTCAGCAATCGCGATAATTTGATTATAAGCATCTTCGATTGCCTGATCTTTTTTACTCGCAATTAAAGCTTCTGCTTCTGCTTGTAAACGCTTTAGATCTTCAACAGACAAATCACTAATATCTGGTTTCATTAGAACCACTCCAACTCAAAAAGGGGATATATCACTCAAAAATAAAAAATGAATTAAAAATTCAATTCAATATTAATTTATATACAATTAAATAATCAATATTAAAATAGTCGACTTAATCACAAGACCTCAATAAATCAGCCTATATTTACAATAAAGCTAAGAAAAACCCTAAATTTAAGTCAAAATATTTAATCAAACTTAAGAACTATAATAAAAAAATTTAACACTTGGTTATTATAAATATTAATTGAATCTTAATTTTTATGAAATATTTTACCTATTGGATAATTTATACAGTTACTATAATTTCTATTGACCATCAATAACAACTGTATAAATCTTCGCTATAAAAACACCAAAATAGACATAATAGTCTTTATAATTATTAATGAGATACTAGATTATGCCCAGCATTAGATTCGAGTTGAATAATCTTATTTCGGATTGAATCAGGAATATTGACTTTCTTTGAATCATGCTTCGTCACACAGACAAGTACAGCTTCTCCTGTAGCAACTACTTGGTTTTGTGCTTTGCTCCATAAGACATAATGCATACGAAAAGCACTATTCCTTAATTCCTCAATTCTCGCACCAATATGCAGCACATCTGGATAAAATACAGGACTTAAGTATTTACACTGACTAGATGCAACAACCGTCAATATATCTTGATCGAATATATTTAAAGCCATTAAATAAGCAATTCGGGCACTCTCAATATAACGATAATACTGTACATTATTTACATGTCCAAAAGCATCCATATCACCCCAAGCAATGGTTTGCTCATGAACAATAGGATAGACAGACAACTCTTTCATATTTACACTCATATCTTAAAATTAAGAAAATTAACATCATTTTCAAAGATTAAATTCAACTGTCTGATTAAATCAGGGTTGTCATCCAGAGTTGATTTAATCCGTAGATAACTCATTAGAATATTATCTGGATATAAAGCCAATAGCTGTTCTGCCTCAGATTTACGCTCAGTTGCCATATAAACATGCCATTTCGCAAATGTTAGCATCGGGACACTGGTATATTTTTGTTCAAGCTGAAGAATACGCTGCTCAACATAGGGATAATCTGGAATTTGCTTTAATAACTGCTGTTGAAACCAAAGATAAAATACTTCTGGGTCAAAATGCTCTTGCAATAAATGTAAAGCCAGATCAGCATGCTGAAGCCCCATTTCTGGCATACGTGCCAACAGTTTTAGCCATAATACTTTACTGCTGTATGGACGAAGCTGAATCTCTGATTGCAATGCCAAATAACGCTGTTGTAGCAGTGCTAAGTCATCCACTGAAGCCTGTTCAAACTGAATTAAGAGTTGCTGCAACCACAAGTCACGATGCTCTGCATCTAATAAACCATGCTGTGTTGTCTGCAAAAATATCCAAGGTTTTTGTAAGGCTAATTTCCCCCATAATGCAGTCATCCGCTGTTGATATGCATTTTCAATCTCGGTCAACCAAGGCGAAAGTTGGTGCTGAGATAAAAATTCGAGATGCGTCAGCGCTTTTTCAGTTTCTAGCCGTTCTAAAAAAATATCTATTCGTAACAATTCAGCCAATTCAAATGCCATCGATGCTGATTTATCGAGACTTTGTAAGGCAGTATCAAAATCTCCATTTCTATAATCGAACTGTGCATCAATAATATTACTCAGCAAGCCTGACTGAGCAAAAACGCGCTCAATAAAGACTTGTTGATCTTTAGCCGCATCTAACAGCCAGACAATACCCAATTGCTCATAGGGGTGAAGTTCTTTGAAATTTAAAACAGTCTCTTTTTTGCGCTGCTCTCTTACAAAGTAACGTTTACCAAACAACCATCCCAATTGCACCAACAAACTAATCACGATAAAGAGTGCAATCAGCCCCAAAGCACTACTTTGAAATTGCCAATCTCGCCAATAGATATAAACATAACCATTTCCGTAACCAAAACTCAGTACCGCAAAAGCTGCAAATATCAACAATGTTGCAAATAAATAGATCAGCAATAAATGTTTCATCGTTAATTATCCAAGCAAACCAAGTGTTGTAAGTTTTGGTGCAGGTACAGTAGGTAAATTTGAAATTTTTTCCAATTTCATTTTCATTTGCTGGCTATCTCGATCAGGCAGATTTGCCAATATCTGCATCACCTCTAAAATTGATTTTCGATATTCAGACATCTGATTGTGATGTAAAGCTTGAGATGCTAGCAATAAACGTAGCTGAGCTTCTTTTAAGATAATTGAACGGTTAATTAAATCTGGTGCGGCACGTTGCACTTTTTCAAAACTAAACCATTTCCACCAAGCCCGATTTTCACTTTTTACCTTTTGTACGGTTGGATTATCAATCTCGGCTTGTAAACGCTGATCCAGTTGCTGCAATAAGTTATCTAGCTGCTGCTGTTGCTGAGTTTGAGCTAAAACATACTGCTGAATGGCAAGACGATCTTGCTCTATCGCTTTCATTAAACTTTGTTGTAAAGCAGGAGCCACATTGTATTGAACGATTTGTTGTTGTAGTTGGTTGAGGTGCTCTAACGCATAAATAAACTGTTGTTGATCAATAGCAAACTGAACCAACTCTAAATGTTGCTTAATTAAAATAACAGGTGCAACACCCACCATCATCATCGGAGGTGGAATACTATTTTCAACAGGTTCTGCAGCGCGTCCACTCTGCACTTGGCGCTGTAAAGCTACAAATTGATCATTGAGTAAGGAATAACGTTGCTCAGTTTGGGCAAGTTGCTGTTGTAATTCAGGTGTTGTTTGAGAATATTGCGCGACATCATAACTAAGTTTTGCTAACCACAATAAACTTAGCAATAGAATCAAATAAACAATTTTTCTCATACCTTTCCTTGCCAGCAACGGATACGGTGAATAATCTCTGATGCAGATAACTTTTCAAGCTGAATAATGTTACTTGCTTGATTTAACAATGCTTGTGAATGTGTTAATAACTGTGTCAGTCGCTCACCAAGTGTCAAATAGATCCACTCTGCTTCTACTTGATTTTGTGAGGTTAATTGTTGCCAATTGTTCCAACTGGCTTCACTACTAATCAACACAGCAACCTGCTGATGAAACTCAATATTTTTTAAAATTGTAGGAATTTTTAGGACACTTAATTCAGGACACTGACGGCGATAAAGCACAAAATTGAGAACAGAAACCCCTTGTTGCTGTAATTGCTGCATCATGAATTGCCGCCCACCTAAACCACGCCAAAAAGCAATCTGTTTGAGCTGATCTTGTTGCTTTAAAATTGGTAAATCCAGCATGCCTTCAGAACTTTCTACCTTAGGAACGAGGCTTTCTATTTTAAATTTTGCCAATGCCTGTGCGGTTGCTTGCCCCACGGCAATCCACCGAATATGTGTTAACTGCACCAAATCAATGTTTGCTTGTTGCAGATATCGCATTCCAACCTCAACGGCTGTAGGACTCACCACAACAATCACTTGAGTTTGTTCAAGCTGCTGATAGAGCTGCTGCAACTCGATAGAAAATGGCACAGCTGTCAGTTCAAGCAATGGTAATGTTTCAACCTGATACCCCGCATCAACAAGAGCCTCTGTTAATGTAGAGGCTCTATCTTGTGGGCGAGTATTGATAAATAACATTAATAAAGCGCTTTGAGCAGTTCACCGGCGCCTTGCTCTAATAATCGTTGTGCGAGCTGCACACCCAATTGTTCAGCATTTTCCGCTGTGCCATCCAACTGTTCTTTCAGTAGCGTTTTACCATCAACACTGCCCACACGCCCTTCGATTTGCAAATGATTGTTCTGCAAAGTCGCATAACCCGCGATTGGGACTTGGCATCCGCCTTCTAAATAGGCATTGAATGCGCGTTCAGCACGCACACAAATCGAGGTTTCTTCGTGTTGTAAAGGTTGGATAAGCTTTAATAATTCATCATCATTTGTACGGCATTCTAGACCCAATGCACCTTGTCCCACCGCAGGTAAACTTACTACTGGTGTTAAACAGTGACGAATACGATCTTCTAATCCTAGACGCTTTAAACCTGCACTTGCTAAAATAATCGCATCATACAGACCATCATCTAGTTTCGATAAACGTGTGCCAACATTCCCACGCAGATCAATAATTTCCAAATCAGGACGTTGCTGTAAAATCTGACATTTACGGCGCAAACTTGAAGTCCCAACTTTGGCACCTTGCGGTAACTCATCAAAATGCTGATATTGGTTTGATACAAAAGCATCTAAAGGATCTTCACGCTCGCAGATCACCGCTAAACTCAAACCCTCAGGCAAGTGCATCGGCACGTCTTTCATCGAATGTACAGCCAAGTCAGCACGCCCATCGAGTAAAGCAGCCTCTAGCTCTTTTACAAATAAGCCCTTGCCGCCAATTTTAGCCAAGGGCGTATCAAGAATCTTGTCACCCTGCGTCACAAACTTAACCAATTCAACCGTTAAATCTGGATAAAGCGCATTTAAACGAGAACGAATATGCTCGGCCTGCCAAAGAGCAAGTGGGCTTTGTCGAGTTGCAATTTTTAGGGTTTTCATAAATCTAAGTTAAGTATTGATCAAAGCAATTGTTCCAAACTTAACTTGCTCATCTAAAATTGCAAGCAAAAAATCACAAAGTGTGCGCTATCCTACAGAAAACTGCCTGATTACAACTGATGCATACACTCTCGTAGACTTGGTAAGTGGCGACGACTCACCGACAAGCGCTCATCAAGTTCCCGCAACCGTACTTGATATTGTCCCGCAGCAACCAACTCCAGTCCTTCCAAATAATCTAAAGAAACGAGTGCATTACGATGAATCCGAATAAAACGATCCGAAAATTCAAGCTCTAAGTCTTTTAACGTCTCATCAATTAATACGCTGCCATTTTTATGGCGAACCGTAACGTATTTTTGATCAGCAAGAAAATAATAAACATTTTCCAGTGGAATGAGTTCGACCCCGCGATAAGTTTTCGCAGCAATTTGATGGCGTTGGGCTTTGGTATCGTACATATCGTCTTGTTGTTGTAAACCAGTCATTTGTGCTTGTGTTAATTGAGTTAAATTATTAAAAACCTGCTGTAAGTCTTGTTGTGCAACAGGTTTAAGCAAATATCCTTGTGCTTGAAATTTAAATGCTTCCAATGCATGTTGATCATATGCCGTGCAAAAAATAATTGCTGGACGCGGATTTAAACGGCTGAGTTGTTCAGCACATTCCAAACCATTCATCCCTGGCATTTGAATATCTAATAAAACGACATCGGGCGAGTCGTTTTCAATATGATTTAACACATCCTGCCCATGATGCGCCGTCGCAATCACTTCATGCCCCATTTGGGTCACTAAACGTGACAAACGCTCTACTGCGAGAGGTTCATCATCAGCAATCAGAACTTTCATCCTCTCCTCCTTGTCACCGTTAACTTCATCCATATTTTTTATGGTTAACTCGACTTATTATTTTACTCGATAGTGGTAACTCACCACAGTCGTATATAAGGACGCTCCCCCATAGACCTGAAACTTCACCGACCGCCCATAATAAGCTTTCAAGCGTTGTTCCACATTTTCTATCGCAATACCATTCCCTTTTCTCGATTTTATTTTATCGTGAGAATAAGGGTTAGTAATGACTATACTGACTTGATTTTGCAATATTTCAACCAATACGCTGATTGTAGATGGCTGCAAAACCGATTCCACCCCATGAAAAATACTATTCTCTAGCAAAGGTTGCAACGTTAATAATGGAATCGTCACCCGTTTTAATTCAATTGGTGTCGCTTGTATGTTCCATTCTACATTTAAACGCTCACCCAAACGCATTTTTTCTATACTTAAATACTGCTGACAGAGGTCAATTTCCTCATCCAAACTCACCAATTTCAATTCTTGAAAACTCGCTCTAAATAACCGCGATAAATTGATTAGCATGTTTTCGGCTTTATCAGGATCAATCGCGATCAAACTCACCACACTATTTAAACTATTAAATAAAAAATGTGGATGGATTCTAGCCTGCATTGCCTGAATACGCGCATTCAGCTCACTGTACTGCTGGTTAAGCCATTGTTCCCGCATATATAAATAGCGCAAACAGAATGCACCTAGCAAGACTCCATAGCCCAAATGCAAGCTCGCACCATGAAACAGAATTTCTTCAGAGAACTGACTCGAACGTGTCGCCCAAAATTGAATAATATTCACCGCACAAGTAGTAAATAACACAATCATCTGAAGTAAAAGAAAACCAAGTGTTAATGCAACTTTCTGGCTAAATTTGGCAAAAAATTCTTGGAAATAATCCACAAGCGCAGAAAAAGATAAAATCACCCAGTTAATAAAAAACATGAATTGTAAAAATCGAAGCCATTCTAATGCTTCCCACGAGCGTGCTTCTGCAAGCGCTAAAACCATCGCTAAAACGTTACTTGCAACAATTAATTCTAATAAGTGTTGCCATTGGCCAATTTTCGTAAAAAAATAAGACCCTGATGAATTCATCTGACGAGATTGCGATAACTTCTTACGTCGAGTTTCGGCAACTGCGTTTGGATTTGCTATACTCTTTTTTATTTTACTGAGCCGCCATGACCACATCTTCTCAATCCTCATCTTCAGCAAGCCCTAATCAAACCTCTGGTATGTGGGGCGGTCGCTTCTCTGAAGCAACAGATGCTTTTGTTGCAGAATTTACAGCATCTGTGCAATTTGACCAACGTTTTTATAAACAAGATATTGCTGGTTCAATTGCACATGCAACGATGCTCGCTAAAGTCGGTGTACTTACTGAAGCTGAACGTGATGACATCATTCAAGGTTTAACGACGATTAAAGCAGAAATTGAAGCGGGTAACTTTGAATGGCGCATTGACCTAGAAGACGTGCACATGAACATTGAGTCGCGTCTGACTCAACGTATTGGCATTACAGGTAAGAAACTTCATACAGGTCGCAGTCGCAATGACCAAGTTGCAACAGATATTCGCTTATATCTACGTGATGAAATTGATGACATTTTAGGTTTGCTGCTACGTTTACAAAAAGGCCTTCTCAGCTTAGCAAGCCAAAATACCAATACCATCATGCCTGGTTTTACGCATTTACAAACAGCTCAGCCTGTAACTTTTGGTCATCACTTATTAGCTTGGTTTGAAATGCTGGTACGTGATACTGAGCGCTTACAAGACTGTCGCAAACGTGTCAATCGTATGCCTCTCGGCTCAGCAGCTTTGGCAGGCACAACCTACCCGATTGATCGCGCCTATACTGCAGAACTTTTAGGCTTTGAAGCTGTTTCAGAAAACTCATTAGATGCAGTTTCTGACCGCGACTTTGCAATTGAATTTAATGCAGCAGCGTCGTTAATCATGATGCATTTATCACGTATGTCTGAAGAGCTCATTTTATGGACTTCAGCACAGTTCAAATTCATCAACATTCCTGATCGTTTCTGTACTGGCTCATCAATCATGCCACAGAAGAAAAATCCAGATGTTCCTGAGTTAGTACGTGGTAAATCTGGTCGTGTTTTTGGTGATTTAATTAGCTTACTGACACTCATGAAAGGTCAGCCTTTGGCGTATAACAAAGATAACCAAGAAGACAAAGAGCCACTATTCGATGCGATTGATACTGTCCGTGGTTCATTGATGGCGTTTGCTGACATGGTGCCAGCATTAGTACCAAATATTGAAATTATGCGTGAAGCTGCATTACGTGGTTTCTCCACAGCAACAGACCTTGCTGACTATCTTGTGAAGAAAGGTGTTGCTTTCCGTGATGCACATGAAATCGTAGGTAAGGCTGTTGCGCTCGGTGTTGCCGAAGAGAAAGATTTATCTGAATTAACACTTGAACAACTTCAACAGTTCTCTGATCTCATTACAGCAGATGTGTTCGATAAAGCACTCACCTTAGAAGCTTCTGTGAATGCGCGTGATCACATTGGTGGCACCGCACCTAAACAAGTTGAAGCTGCAATCGCTCGTGCACACACTCGCCTAGAACAGCTATACGCTTAAGGATTTATGATGACTAGACAAGTATTTTGCCGTAAGTATCAAAAAGAATTAGAGGGCTTAGACTTTGCACCTTTTCCAGGAGCAAAGGGTCAAGAGCTTTTTGAGACTGTATCGAAACAGGCTTGGCAGGAATGGCTAAAACACCAAACCACGCTCATCAATGAAAAACGCTTAAATGTGTTTGAACCTGATGCAAAAAAATTCCTTGAAGAGCAACGTGAGAAATTCTTCAACAATGATGAAAGCGTTGAGAAAGCAGAAGGTTGGACTGAGCAAAAATAAGCACTTAGTCTAATTTTACTGGTAAAAAGAGAGCTGTTTTTCAGCTCTCTTTTTACGTGATATTTACACTAGTAATAAAGCATTACAGAGTATACACACTTGTCTACATGACACTTAAATCAACTCGATCTATATTTGTATTCAGAAAGACAAAGAGATACACCGATATCTCACGTAATGCATGATATTTCTCTCCCAGACTTTTCCCCCGAAGTCTGGGATTTTTTTATTTTAAATTTACCGATAAAAAAAGCCGCAGAATAATCTACGGCTCGATATTATTTTCATTTTCCAATTATTTTTGATTTACTTTCTGCTCAATCTCTTCAATGCTGGTATGACGAACATCCATCCCTTTCGCCATATAAATGACTTGTTCAGAAATATTACGAGCATGATCACCAACACGCTCAAGCGCACGCAACACCCACATCACATTCATCACACGCGAAATATGGCGAGGATCTTCAATCATATAAGTCATCAAGGTACGTGTTGCAGATTGATATTCACGGTCAATATCAGCATCTGCCATAACAACTTTGAGCGCTTGATCCACATCTAAACGAGCAAAAGCATCTAGTGCATCATGGATCATGACACGGACTTGGTTGCCAATATGACGCGTTTCCATATAACCACGAGGAGACTCACCTTCCTCACAAAGGTTTTGTGCAATACGTGCAATTTTTGCAGCTTCATCGCCGATACGCTCTAAATCGGTATTGGCTTTGCTCATCGCAATCACCATACGCAAATCGATTGCAGCTGGATGACGACGTGCCAAAATTAAAGTCAAACCCTCATCAATATCACGTTCATATTGATTGACCGTATTATCTTTAAATTGAACGTCGATTGCTAAATTTGCATCTGTATCGAGCAAAGAATGAATTGCATTGGCAACCTGCTGTTCAACCAATCCCCCCATTGTCATAAATTTAGTGTGCACAGCTTGTAAGTCTTCATTAAATTGTGAAGAAATATGGTGACTTAACACAGGATTACTTGGACTCACAGTATGCCTCCACTAGACACATGGAAAAATGATTGGTGATTAAAACATAATAATGATGAAAGTTTTATGACAATCAATCGCTAGATTTCATGTTTATAAACTTGTCATTATAATCACGTCAACACAACAATATAGAAATAGATAAAGAACTTTATGATGCGTATTTTCAACATATGTTTGTTATGCACCGTCTTCATCACAGGATGTCAGAAAACACCCCAAAATGCTATTGAAAACGAGCAGCAACAAAAACAACCTTCAGTTAAAAGCAAATCAACAAATCATGAATGTCAAAGTTTGAGCCAAAATATTGAAAAGATTGGCCGTAGCAGTACCGTTGAGTCACTCACTCAGGTTAATACTCAATTAAAGAAATGTATGACTCAAGCTGACAATACACAACAATTAAAATGGTTAGATGATTCAACAAAAATGTACAAACGTTTCTTGGATTCGGATGCAGATGCGAAAAGTTTGGATGCGCTTTCAGAGTACTCATATAGCATTTTAGATAACGAAAATAATCATCCAGACCATCGCACATCAACAATCCAAGTGGGCAGTCAGGAGCTATTTAAAAAATTAGCAAAGAGAGATCAATATTTACTCAAACATCAAGGTCAAGCCTATATTGAGTTTCAATATATTGGTGAAGGTGTTTTTGAATATCGAAGACAGCCTCAATATATCCTTGATATTTTCGCTCCCGCTTTACCTATAGACCAACAGCGGTTTGTCAAACAAATGGCAAAGGATAACCAAGATATTCTCTACAACGATGCTGCATTAACTATTTCTTGGAATGAATTAGTGAATCGAGCATTGTTTTGGGAAAACTACTTAAAACAATATCCAAACGCTAAATTCAAAACAGATGCTCAAAGTTTACTAGACGAGTATCGTTACCTGATCTTTCTAGGAGTAGACAATAGCCCTGTTTCGGATGAGTTTGCTCCAAATAAATGGATTGATCCAGATGCCTTAGCCTCAATTAAAGCCTTAGCAAAACGCACAGACACCAACCTTGCTTCTACTGCACAAAAATTCTTGGATTTTATCGCGACACCAATAGAGCAGCGATCTGAGAAGTTTCAAATTGTCAGTGACTCAGACATTCATGAGACTTCAGCAACAAGTGAGAGTCATGAAACACCGAATCCATATGAGCAATTAAAATCGTTATTGCAGCTTTCCTCACCTTGGGAAAAGGAGCGTCAAAAAGACTGTCACGTTGATGCGATTTGCATTCAAATTTGACGAGAATTAAACAAGCATTTTTTTTTAAATCTGCTAAGCTTTGGACATTGCTTGACGGAGCGCAGTTAACAAACTGCTGAGATTGTCTTAATACTGAGGTCACACCTCTGGATTTAAAGATGAGTACCGTTGAACCTGATCAGGTTAACACCTGCGTAGGAATCAAGCCCAACAAAAAACTTAGCCTTTATTTATCATAGAGATAAATCCGCCATTGTTTTTGGTCGTGCTTGATTCGTTAATGCCATACATAAGGATCATGCCATGAACCAATTAACGAATCTTTCCCCTGCTGATATTTCTGCTCAACATGAGCAAGACGCTAAAGATTTAACCCGTATATTACCTGCTTCGCGCAAAGTGTATGTTGAAGGTTCTCGCCCTGACATCCAAGTTCCGTTTCGTGAAATTAGTTTGACTGAAACACCAACAGGCTTAGGCGGTGAACATAATCCACCTGTGATGGTCTATGACACCTCTGGTGTCTATACTGACCCAAGCATCGAAATCGACCTTAATAAAGGCTTACCTTCTGTCCGCCAAACGTGGATCGAAGAACGTCAAGATACCGATGTACTGACAGGGTTAAGCTCTGAGTTTGGTCAAGCGCGTTTAAAAGATATTCGTACCGCAGACATTCGCTTTGCACATATTCAAAATCCTCGCCGCGCCAAAGCTGGAAAGAATGTCACGCAAATGCACTATGCCAAACAAGGTATCATCACGCCTGAAATGGAATATATTGCGATTCGTGAAAATCAGCGTCAATCTGAAGGTGTTGATATGCGTCAACATGAAGGTCAAAACTTTGGTGCACAGAATCTAAAAGAGATTACGCCTGAATTTGTCCGTCAAGAAATTGCTGCGGGTCGTGCCATTATTCCTGCCAATATTAACCATCCAGAATGTGAACCAATGATTATTGGTCGCAATTTCTTGGTTAAAATTAATGCCAATATTGGTAACTCAGCACTTGGCTCTTCGATTGATGAAGAAGTTTCTAAAATGACGTGGGCAACCCGTTGGGGCGCTGACACCATTATGGACTTATCGACTGGCAAGAATATTCACGAAACACGTGAATGGATTATCCGAAATTCGCCAGTTCCAATTGGTACGGTTCCGATTTATCAAGCTTTGGAAAAAGTCGACGGCGTTGCTGAAGATCTCACATGGGAAATCTTTAAAGACACCTTGATTGAGCAAGCCGAGCAAGGCGTAGACTATTTTACAATCCATGCGGGTGTGTTACTTCATTATGTACCAATGACCGCGAATCGCCTTACTGGCATCGTGTCTCGTGGTGGTTCAATCATGGCACAATGGTGCTTAGCGCATCATGAAGAAAACTTCCTCTACACGCATTTCGACGAAATTTGTGAAATCATGAAAGCTTATGATGTGTCATTCAGCTTAGGGGATGGGTTACGCCCAGGTTGTGTTCAAGATGCCAATGATGAAGCACAATTTAGTGAACTTAAAACGCTGGGTGAATTGACACATCGTGCATGGGAACATGATGTACAAGTGATGATCGAAGGTCCGGGACATGTGCCAATGCATATGATCAAAGAAAATATGGATCTACAACTTGAAGTCTGTAAAGAAGCGCCGTTCTATACGCTTGGACCACTCACTACAGATATCGCTCCGGGTTATGACCATATTACCTCTGCGATTGGTGCTGCGATGATTGGTTGGTATGGTACAGCGATGCTTTGCTATGTCACGCCGAAAGAGCACTTAGGTTTGCCAAATAAGAAAGATGTTAAAGATGGCATCATTACTTATAAAATTGCAGCTCATGCAGCCGACTTAGCCAAAGGTCATCCGGGTGCTCAAGTTCGTGACAATGCTTTATCTAAAGCACGTTTCGAGTTCCGCTGGGATGATCAGTTCAATCTGAGCTTAGACCCTGATACAGCACGCAGTATGCATGATGAAACACTTCCGAAAGAAGCACATAAATCAGCGCATTTCTGTTCAATGTGCGGACCTAAATTCTGCTCGATGAAAATCACACAAAATGTGCGAGATTATGCTCAAAATCAACACAATGCCAAGCAGTCAAATGATGCAGAAACAGATGTTGAAGCAGGTCTCAATGCCATGAAAACCGCTTATCAGGAACATGGTCAAAAACTGTACCACAAAGTGTAAATCGACTAAAAAAAGATTTTCCCGCGAATCATTCTCGGTTAGGATGAGATATGTACAATCTCATCCTGATTGAAGATGACCATTCTTGACCACGCCAGCTATTCAGCATCCGACGTTACGATAGAATCTCGAGAGTTTTTATTTCGAGGATTCATTCAAGTTGAGAAAGTAAATATTCGACATCGATTATTTAATCGCTCGGATTATTCACCTTTGATTCAACGTGAACTCGTACATCGTCCAGAAGCCGCTGGCGTTTTATTATATGATGATCAACAACAGCGCTTTGCATTGATAGAACAATTTCGTATTGGTGCGTTGAATGACGTTGAATCAGCATGGCAACTTGAAGTGATTGCTGGTGTACTTGATGGAGATGAATCTCCTGAAACATGTATTCGCCGTGAAAGTTTAGAAGAATCAGGTTGTGAAATAAAAGAATTACAACATTTATTTAGCTTCTACCCTTCTGCTGGCGCATGTTCAGAATTCTTTCATCTCTATGTGGCAGAAGTAGATCTACCTTTAACAGGTGGAATCTTTGGTATGCCAGATGAAGGCGAAAATATTCAACTTCATTTATTTGATTATTCTGAGTTAACACTCTTATTAAAAAACGGGCGTTTGAGAAATGCACCTGTGATCATGGCATTACAGTGGCTTGCTCAACATTTACAACAACGATAAAAATCTGAAGGGGGTAAGACTGTGACTTTTCAAGTCTCAACATTATCACAAAAAGATTTTGTGATGGTACAGATTACCGATACACACTTATTAGAGTATCCGCATTTGGAATTTGTCGGGATGCAACCTGAGCAAAGTTTCCGTGCAGTAATCGACTTGATGCGCCAACAGCACTCTGAAATTGACCTAATCGTCCATACTGGTGATTTAGCACAAAATCCAACACCCGTGACGTACCATCGTTATCTCGAACATATGAATACCTTGGGAATTCCATTTTTTCATACACCGGGAAATCATGACGATGTAGCCTATTTTCCATTTCATGAAACAGAACCGACCAAACCGACCGTTGTTGAAGTAGGTAACTGGCGCATCATTTTATTAAACAGCGCGCAACCAGAACGTATCGATGGGAAAATTGCAGACATTCAATTACAGCAACTCACTCAATTACTAACTGAGTTAAAAGATTGTTATGTGATTATTGCATGTCACCATCATCCGTTTGCAATGCAATCAGCTTGGATTGATCAACATAAACTCAAAAATTCTTCTGATTTATTAGAGACGATCGAGCCATTTAATAATGTTAAAGCAATTGTATGTGGGCATGTGCATCAGGATTCGATCAATACTTGGCAAGGCGTAGAATTCTTATCTACACCTTCGACATGCATCCAGTTTAAGCCAAAAAGTGACAAATTTGCTTTAGACGAAGAACACCCTGGTTATCGCTATATCCGACTTAAATCCAATGGTGAAATAGAAACTCAAGTCTATAGACTATCAAATTCGCAGCGGATGAGTAGTTCTGAAGTTTTAGGCTATGACTAAACTTTTGATTACAAATCACATCCTAGATTTCTCACGAAATCTAGACAGGAATGACTACCATCTTGCTCAAAAACTCTATATGATGTCGACCCTTGATGGGAAAAACCATCTTCGGTTTCTATAAAAACACTTGCATATCACCATATTTTTTGCGTATAGATAGTACGTGTATGATGAGGAATGCCCTATATGGCGAATGACAACCAAAATCAAGTCTTGGACGAACAGACAGCAGTGATCGACGATCAAAAATCGACTGTAAAACGTGTACGCAAAACCAAACCAAAAGCTTCTGAAGGCGGTACAACTGCTAGCTTGTTTGGAATCGAACCTTATCAGCCGAAAAAAAATGAAGAATACATGTCTGATGGACAACTTGAGCATTTCCGCCAAATCCTAAATGCATGGAAAGCTGAGTTAATGTCTGAAGTTGATCGCACATTGAATACAATGCAAGATGAATCAAGTGCACTACCTGATGTCAATGACCGAGCAACTCAAGAAGAAGAGTTTGCGATTGAGCTACGTACACGTGATCGTGAGCGCAAACTTATTCGTAAAATCGAACAATCTCTTGAAACAATTCAAAGCGGTGATTATGGTTTCTGCGAAACCTGTGGTATCGAAATTGGTTTGCGTCGCTTAGAAGCTCGACCAACAGCAACTCAATGTATCGATTGCAAAACTTTGGCTGAAATCAAAGAAAAGCAAAATAACGGTTAATAATCCCACCCGGCCTCCCTTTAAAAAGGGAGGAGTACTGAAAATTTATAATGTTTGAGTACTCTCCTCCTTTATAAAGGAGGGGTCTGGGGGAGAATTAAAAAACACGACCATTCAATCTTTATGTCTTATATCGGACGATTTGCACCCTCGCCAACTGGCCCTTTGCATTTTGGCTCGCTGCTAACAGCCGTTGCGAGTTATTGTGATGCTAAAGCCAACCATGGTAAATGGTTGGTTCGTATCGAAGATACAGATATCCCTCGTATTTATCCAAATAGTGAAACGCATATTCTGTCTTGTATTGATGCATTTCAATTCGAACCAGATGCCGAAATTATTTTTCAAAAAGACCGTTTAGATATTTATGAGCAAGTGCTTGAACAACTCAAGCAATCACAAGACATTTACGCTTGCCAATGCACACGGAAAATGTTGGGCTCAAATCATATCTATGTCGGTACTTGCCGTGATTTGAATCTCGATTTTGAGCAACAAGCCATTCGCCTAAAAGTATCAGATCAACAGATTTGTTTTGATGATCGCTTACAAGGTCAACAATGCTCAAATTTAAAATATGATCTCGGTGATTTTGTCTTAAAACGACGAGATGGCATTATCAGTTATCAACTTGCCGTCGTTGTAGATGATTATCTACAAAAGATCACGCATGTCGTTCGTGGCGCAGATTTACTCGACAATACTGTTCGACAAATTTGGCTTGGGTCATTACTTGACTATCCCAAGTTAAGCTATATGCATCTCCCATTGGCAATGAATGGTCAAGGCCAAAAATTATCAAAGCAGAATCTCGCTCAAGCCTTAGACATCAATAAAGCACCTGAATTACTTAGTGCAGCAATTCTTGCCTTAGGTCAGTCTATGGTTGAGCTCGATCAACCTCGAATAATGCTACAACAAGCTATTCAACAATGGGATGTAGAACGTATTCCCAAAGGCATTTATTTAAATGACATCTATCAATAAGCAATAAAAAAGCCCTGAATTCAGGGCTTTTTGAATTTAATGCGATTAGAAGTTTGATTCTTCTTTCACTGGATTCAACTCTTGCGTTGACGCATCAATTTTTAAAATCAGACTAATCATCGCAGCACACATCATCAGAGATGTACCACCATAACTAATGAATGGTAACGTTAAACCCTTAGTCGGCATTAAACCCATATTCATGCCCGCATTCACCAGAATTTGCAGTAAGAAAATAATGCTGATTCCATAAGCCAAATAACCTGCACGCAGGTAGTTATGTTGTAAGGCACGATGTCCGATGCGAATACAGCATGCCAACATAGTAAATGACAAAACCATCACTGTCGTTACGCCGAAGAATCCAAACTCCTCACCTAAAACAGCCAACATAAAGTCGGTATGTGCTTCAGGAAGGTAGGAAAGTTTTTGCACACTATGACCTAACCCCGTACCAAACCATTCACCACGACCAAATGCCATCAATGCATTGGATAACTGATATCCAACACCTAATGGGTCAGCCCAAGGGTTGGTAAATGAAATAAGACGCTGGAAACGGAAAGGCTCAAAGATAATCAGTGCACTAATCCCTGCGAGAATTGCACCAAGCATAATTAAGAACTGGGTTGCAGGTGCGCCAGCCAAGAAGAACACACCCACCATCATTAAAACAATAACAACGGTTGCCCCTAGATCTGGCTCTGCCACGATAAAACCAACCGTAAGTGCCATCACACCACTTAGACGAAGTAAGCCTTTCCAATGCGTTCTAACCTCTTTCGCACGGCGCACAACGTAATCTGCCGTGAAAATAGCCATAACGATTTTGGCAATTTCTGTCGGCTGTAAAGTAAAGCCACCGACTTTAATCCAACGATGCGAACCATTGACCTCTGTGCCTACAACCAAAACTGCCAATAACAGCACCATGGTAACCAACCATAAAGGGAAGGCATTTTTGAACCAGATATTTAAAGAAACACGATACGTCAAAAAAGCAACGACAGCTGCAACAACAATTGAAATACCATGACGGATCAAGAAGTAAAATGGATTCTCATGAATATACTCTGCATAAGGCATAGATGCCGATGCCACCATGACAGAACCAAAACAAAGTAAAGAAATCACACAAAAAATCAGAATATTGCGTGGTGTCATTTCAGCAGGAAGTTTAGGCAACCGATTAAATAATCGTGAAATCTTCTGCACTGTATTTTGGGCTAAATCAGCCATACTTCAGTTCCTAGTTTTTATTTTCATTCAAGGCATTTACACATGCCACGAATTGATGTCCACGATCATTATAGCTTTTGAACATATCAAAGCTAGCACAAGCTGGCGAGAGTAAAACAACATCCTCAGCTTGCGTAACTGTTTGAGCAAGCTCAACAGCAGCTTTGAGCGTATCAGCATGCTGAATGATTGTTGTACCTTGGATGGCTTGCTCAATTATCGCGGCATCTTCACCGATCAGAATGACATTTTTGACATATTTTTGTATCGCATCACGCAATGGACGGAAGTCTTGACCTTTACCCTGCCCACCTAGAATCAATGCAAGTTTACCTTTTTTTACTTCAATCGCAGCGCCCAAACCATCAATCGCAGCGAGCGTTGCACCAACATTGGTACCTTTAGAATCGTTGTAATATCGGACGTTATCGACTGTTTTCACAAACTCACAGCGATGCTCCAAACCTTTAAAGGTTTTTAATGTGTTCAGCATCGATTGCATATCTAAACCAACTGCTTCGCCTAATGCCAAACATGCTAAAGCATTCGCGACATTATGCATGCCCTGAATATACATTTCAGAAGTTTTCAATAAACGTTCACGGCCTCGTGCCAACCACATTGTACCGTCTGCATCACGAAGTACACCATACTGATTTAGATCAGGCGCATTGAGACCAAAACTTTGCATTGGCGTAACATCTGGAACCAGCGGACGACTGAGATTATCATCACGGTTAAACACCACTTTTTTCACACCTTGGAAAATACGATGTTTAGCTTTGTGATAACCCAACATGTCACCATGACGATCCAAGTGATCCTCACTCATATTAAGCACAACTGCAACTTCTGCATTTAAATGCGAAGTCGTTTCAAGCTGAAAACTTGAAAGCTCCAAAACAATCAGCTCAGGCTGATCTTGCAAAAGATCAAGCGCAGGACGACCAAGATTTCCACCTACAGCAACTTTTTTACCCGCATCTTCTGCCATTAAGCCAACCAAAGTCGTTACAGTACTTTTTGCATTGGAACCAGTAATCGCAATAATTGGCACATCCGTTGCACGGCGTAAAAGTTGGATGTCACCTACAACAGGAATACCCGCCTCAATTGCCTGTTGAATTTCTGGAAGCTGTGGCGCAAGTCCTGGACTTAAAATAATTTCTTCCGCTTGTAGCAAAAGCTCTGTATCTAATTTCCCAAAGCTCGTTCGAACGCCAGCAGGAATTTGATCATGACCCGGTGGAGTCTCTCGAGAGTCTGTTACTGCAACTTGGTAGCCCTGTCCATGTAGAAAGTTTACAGCTGATACGCCAGAGATTCCCAAGCCAGCCACAACTTTTAATCCACCACGTTGTATTAACATTTTTGCCCCATTTGATTACAGATCACAGAATGGCAAAAATGTTAGCACTTTACTGTTTTAAATGCTTTTTCAGTTTTAGTTTTATTCCGTCTTTTTTGTGTCAGTGAGTAAAACAGAAGCGATCCTTAGCCACTTCGATTTCTTCATGGTTTATGAAGCTTCATAAATGAAGTTTTAGCTTAATTAAATTCAAAACCATCTTCTTTTTTAAAACTTCTTTTATTTAGATCTATTTTATTTTTTCAGCATAAAAAAATACCCATATCAAATATGGGTATTTATCATTTTGTTTATTATCGCCATTTCACTGTTTGCACAGCTTCAGTAGTTTTGCTGTCATTTTTTTCATCGACAGCACATCCACAACTACCACCACAGCCTACTACCACTTTGGGTTTAAGCCATTTTGCCAAACTATTCCAGCCGAATTGCTGGCAGATATTCGATAGTCCTAAAAATGCAGAGTTCGCAGTCTGAGGGAACACTTTTTTAAAGACAACGATAGTACTCCACAGCACCAATACAGCAACAATTAAGTATTCAAACATAAGCGTCTCTCCAATGATTCCCTCCCTCTTTTAAAGGGAGGTGTAGTGGGATTTCATTACCCCCAAATGCGTGATGCGATTTGGTAGGTAAAGAAAGACATTAAATAAGCTAAACCAAACAAATAAGCAGTCATCACTGCGACATGCTTCCAAGAACCTGTTTCACGGCGAACAGTTGCCAGTGTTGCTAAGCAGTGTGGCGCATAAACAAACCAAACCAGCAACGATAAGCCTGTAGCTAAAGACCAACCTGAGCCATCAGCACTGATTAAATGCGCTAAGCCTTGAGCAACGGCATCATCATCAGCACCAGATAAGGCATAAACCGTTCCTAATGCAGCAACCACAACTTCACGCGCCGCCATTGCAGGAATCAAGGCAATACAGATCTGCCAATTGAAACCGAGCGGAGCAAAAATTGGTTGCATCACATGCCCTAACATCCCTGCAAAACTATAATCAATCGCTGGCTGTGTCGCACCATCAGGTGCTTGAGGAAAGGTACATAGGAACCAAAGCAAGATTGAAAGTGCAAAGATAATTCCACCGACACGCTTCAAGAAGATCTTGCCGCGATCAAGTAAACCAATACCCACACTCTTTAAATCTGGAATACGATAACTTGGCAGCTCAAGCAGTAATGCATGCTGTGATTTATCTTTCTGCAAAAATTTCATCACAAATGAAACACACAATGCGCTCACGATGCCTACCATATACAAACCGAACAACACCAAACCTTGCAGGTTAAAGATTCCCCACACGGTTTGACTTGGGATAAATGCAGCAATTAATAAAGCATAAACGGGTAAGCGTGCCGAACAGGTCATGAGTGGTGCAACCATAATCGTGGTAAAACGATCACGCGGATCACTAATACTACGTGTTGCCATAATTCCCGGCACTGCACAGGCAAAACTTGAAAGCAAAGGGATAAATGCTCGACCACTTAAGCCTGCTTTAAACATCAACTTATCGAGTAAGAAAGCTGCGCGTGGTAAATAACCAGATTCTTCCAACACTAAAATGAAGAAGAATAAGATCAAAATCTGTGGCAAGAACACCACCACACCGCCTGCGCCCGCAATAATACCGTCAACCACAAGACTTTGAAGCAATGGTTGCGTAATGTGTTCACCTAAAGCTTCACCTAACCAACCAAAGAAGCCTTCAATACCATCCATGAAGGGTGCAGCCCAAGCAAATACCGCTTGGAAAACGATAAACATCATCACAGCTAAGCTGAGCAAGCCCAGCACAGGATGCAAGAAAATGCGATCTAAGAAATCTGTACGCTTATCTTCCTGATCAACGAAGTTCACCACATCTTTAAAAATCGTTTCGATTTTCTGATGGTGTTCACCCGTTAAACCACTGAGTTCTGTTTGCGGAGCGGTATATTTTTCTTGATCCAAGGCATGCAGTAAGTTTTCGATCCCTGTATTACGCACAGCCACTGTTTCCACAACAGGTACACCAAGGCGTTCAGACAGTTTTTGCGTATTGATCTGGATGCCACGACGACGCGCTTCATCCATCATGTTCAACACCACAAGAATTGGTCGACCCAATTCAATCATTTCAAGCACTAAACCCAAGTGCAACTTTAAGTTTGTCGCATCAACCACACACAAAAAGGCGTCTTGTTGTCCTTCCTCAGCAATTTTACCTTGGCAGACATCACGCGTGATCTCTTCGTCAGGACTCGTCGCAAGTAAACTATAAGTGCCTGGTAAATCAAGAACACGTACGCCTTTGCCTGAAGGAAGCTGAAAATGACCGACTTTACGCTCAACGGTAACACCCGCATAGTTGGCAACTTTTTGGCGTGTTCCAGTAAGGTGGTTAAATAGAGAAGTTTTACCGCAGTTTGGATTTCCCACAAGGGCAACACGTAACGCATCACTCATGCAGGTGCTCCTTCAACTTGAATTTCAATTTTTTCAGCTTCAGTTTTACGTAATGCAAAGCGTGTAAAACCAATTTGGATTAGGATCGGATCGCCACCAAAAACGCCTTTGGTAATGACTTGTACTTGTGTACCAGGAACAAAGCCTAAACTTTCTAAACGAATCGCCACTAAATCTGGCTGTTCAGAGTCATCAACCAAGCGATTTACCTTAGTAATCATCGCCGTTTGCTTGACTTTTAATGCTGACAATCGCACCGCTACTAACCCTAAAATCTTTTATCTTAGTATACATACAAATGAGAATAATTACCAAAAACAATATCAATGGCATTTGCTTTTGTCACACATCGACAACAATTCATTTTTCTTTTACAGTGCTCATGAATATAGGGCATCATTTATGTTAAATAAAAAACCTCGAATCCCTTCTGCGGTTTCTATTCCCAATGATCTTAGTTTTTTGCAAGGTTTTCGCGATTATCTCGTGGCTCAGACAGTGAGCCCACATACCCGTAATGCCTATTTATCTGATCTGATTCAATGTAGTGAGTTACATAAAAGTCAAACCTTGCCAGAATGGTCAAGTGAAGATATTGCTGATGTTCTGATTGCGCTCACTAAAGCAGGAAAAAGCCCTCGTTCTATTGCACGTTGTTTATCTGCCCTACGCCAATTTTATAAATTTCTAAGAGAACAAGGTATTCGGGATGACAATCCCGTTGCCACTCATCGATCACCTAAAATTGGTCGTGCGCTTCCTAAAGATTTATCTGAGCAAGATGTAGAAGCACTGATCAACGCACCAGATATTAATACAGTGTTGGGGCTACGAGATCGTGCCATGCTAGAGGTTTTATATGCTTGTGGACTACGTGTCTCTGAATTACTTAATCTACGTTTAGAACTGATCAATTTAAAACAAGGTTTTCTTCGTATTACAGGTAAAGGCAACAAAGAGCGCCTTGTTCCTTTAGGTCAATATGCCTGTGATTGGATTGAAAAATATTTAGCAGACTCACGACCACAACTTTATAAAAGTAGTACTGATTATCTGTTTTTGACTCAACATGGCGGGATTATGAGTCGACAAAATTTTTGGTATGCGATTAAGCGTTATGCTTTACAAGCAAATATCCAAGCAGAATTGTCTCCACATACCTTGCGTCATGCATTTGCAACTCATTTACTTAATCATGGTGCTGATTTACGTGTTGTACAAATGCTACTTGGTCACAGCGACTTATCTACCACACAAATTTATACCCATGTTGCTCAACATCGTATGCAAGAATTACACACCAAATACCATCCACGTGGCTAAAATGACCTTTTATCTTAGAAAAAGATAAAACATGATTTCGTTCACAGTCACTATGCAAGATTTAACGAAGTCATTTCATTTTTTTGCTATGCTTAGCCCCTTACACACATGAATACGTACAAAAAGGTTCTTTATGTTGTTTACTCGATCTCAGCTTGTAATTGCTTGCACATTAGCATCGACATTACTCCTAAGTGCCTGCTCTAAAGAAGATGCCGCACAAAAACAAGATGCTCTTACAGCAACAGCACCCGCAACAGGTGAAGCATCAACATTAAGCGAACGCAATGCACAACAACGTTTAGTTTCAACTTTAGAAAAGAATTTTAAAACAGCGAATATCAACGCCAAAATTATTACAATCAAAAAAACTGAGGTTCCAAACCTATTTTGGATCAGCTTAGAAGGTATGGGATCAGTCTACGCTACTGCTGATGGCAAATATATTATCCAAGGTGATGTCATCCGTTTAGGTGACAAACAACTACATAATGTCAGTGAAGCACTACAAGCCACTGAAAATAAAAAGCACTTAGCTGCACTGAAAAATGAAGATTTAATTGTTTATCCTGCCAAGGATGGCAAAGCAAAACATGTCATTTATGTATTTACCGATTCAAGCTGCCCTTATTGCCATAAACTCCATGAACACTTAGGTGAAATTACCGCAAAAGGGATTGAAGTTCGTTATATCGCTTGGCCACGTGGTGAACAATTCATGCCAACCATGCAAGCAATTTGGTGTAGTGAAGATCGCAAAGCTGCATTCGATCAAGCTGCTCAAGGCTTACCAGTGTTAGCGAATGAATGTAAAAACCCTGTACGTGAACAATATCAGCTTGGTTTAAACATGGGTGTGAATGGTACGCCAGCAATTTACAATGTCGATGGTGAATATTTAGGTGGTTATATGACACCTGATGAAATCGTTCAACGCTTAAACAAATAACCCCTCTCATCTTCTTTCAAAATAACGACTAGGGCGACAGATTAAAGATCATCTTAGCCCTAGTGTCTGCGCACTTTTTTAGCTATGATCAAGCTTCATTAAAACGATTGAATAAAATGGAGTGTGACGTGAAACCAGTTCGTCTGGCGATACTCGGTCTTGGTACTGTAGGTGGTGGAGCCCTTAAATTACTACAAGAAAATGCTGCTGAAATTAAACGCCGTACCGGTCGAGAAATTCAAATTACACACGTAGGCACTCGCCGTCCACGTCCAGATCTACAACTCGATGGAATTAAACAAAGCGCTGATATGATGGACATCGTCCGTCAACCTGATGTTGATGTAGTGGTTGAAGTTATGGGTGGCATTCACCCAGCTTATGAAATCATCATGGAAGCGATTAAGCACGGCAAACAAGTCGTGACTGCCAATAAGGCTTTGCTTGCTGAGCACGGTAACGAACTTTTCAAAGCAGCCGAAGACAATGATGTACAAATCGCCTATGAAGCAGCGGTTGCAGGCGGGATTCCTATTATTAAAGTCATCCGTGAAGGTCTTGCAGCAAACCATATCGAATGGCTTGCAGGCATCATCAACGGCACAGGTAACTTTATCCTGACTGAAATGCGTGAGAAAGGGCGTGCATTTGACGATGTCCTTAAAGAAGCACAAGAACTTGGCTATGCAGAAGCTGATCCAACCTTTGATGTTGAAGGCATTGATGCTGCTCACAAATTAACGATTTTGGCTTCATGTGCTTTCGGTATTCCTCTTCAATTCGACAAGGTCTACACTGAAGGCATCAGCAAAATTACAGCACAAGATGTGAAGTATGCTGAAGAATTAGGTTTCCGAATCAAGCATCTCGGTATTGCACGTCGCGCTGAAAAAGGTATCGAACTTCGCGTACATCCTACTTTAATTCCTGATGAACAACTCATTGCAAATGTGAACGGCGTTAAGAATGCCGTACTTGTTCAAGCCAATGCCGTAGGCCCAACATTGTATTACGGTGCTGGTGCTGGTGCTGGTCCAACTGCATCCGCTGTTGTTGCTGATGTTATTGATATTGTGCGTGATATTTCATATACCGAAGACGGTGCTGGTACAATTCCTCAGCTTGCCTTTGAAGCACTGACCAATATGCCAATTCTCAGTCGTGAAGAAATGACGACTGGATACTACATCCGCTTAAATGCTGAAGATCAAACAGGTGTATTAGCTGATGTAACGACGATTCTCAGTCGCGCAGGCATTAGCATTGATGCCATCATGCAACAATCTCGTCTCAAAGATTTGATTCCTATCGTGATCTTAACGGATCCAATTGTGGAATCAAAAATGGATGAAGCATTAGCACAAATTCAAGCATTACCTGCAATTCGTGGCGAAATCGTAAGAATTCGTTTAGAATCGCTCGATAGTTAATCAGGTTGAGGGAAAATGACTTCCCTCACCCCGCTCTACCTCATATTGGAACACCATCATGTCGAATGCCAATCGTTATACTGGTCTTGTAGATCGTTATCGTGACCGTTTACCTGTGTCTGCAACTACACGTGCAATTTCTTTAGGTGAAGGTAATACTCCACTGATTAAACTAGAAAACATTCCACGTATTATTGGCAAAAATGTTGAAATCTATGTGAAATACGAAGGTCTAAACCCAACAGGTTCATTTAAAGACCGTGGTATGACAATGGCTGTGACAAAAGCAGTTGAGGAAGGTTCTAAAGCGATTATCTGTGCATCTACAGGTAATACTTCAGCTGCGGCAGCAGCTTATGCTGCTCGTGCAGGTATTAAAGCATTCGTGTTGATCCCAGAAGGCAAAATTGCCATGGGTAAAATGGCACAAGCAATGATGTATGGTGCGATCACAATGCAAATTCGTGGTAACTTCGATGATGGCATGCGTCTAGTCAAAGAAGTTGCAGACCAAGCGCCTGTAACCATCGTTAACTCGATCAACCCTTACCGTTTGCAAGGTCAAAAAACTATTGCTTATGAAATCGTAGAAGCATTAGGTCGTGCACCTGATTACCACTGCTTGCCTGTCGGTAATGCTGGTAACATTACTGCACACTGGATGGGTTATACAGAAGCTGTAGCAAACCAGCCTGCGGATCAGTTTGAACAAGTGATCTATGATGCAGCGACGGATCAATTTACTGGTCCAAAACCAGAAGGCTTACCAACAATGGTTGGTTATCAAGCTTCTGGTGCCGCACCTTTCTTACGTGGCGCACCTGTTGAAAACCCAGAAACTGTTGCAACAGCGATTCGTATTGGTAATCCACAAAGCTGGAACCATGCAAAAGCAGTTGTACGTGACTCTAAAGGTTGGTTTGATGAACTTCAAGATAGCGAAATTTTAGAAGCACAACGTTTACTGTCTATGTATGAAGGCGTATTTGTAGAGCCGGCTTCAGCTGCTTCTATCGGTGGTGCTATCCGTGATATCAAAGCAGGTAAAATTGCTGAAGGTTCAGTCATAGTATGTACGGTTACAGGTAATGGATTAAAAGATCCTGATACTGCAATCAAGCAATGTGCTGATGCCGTAATGTTGTCTATTGATGCAACGATGGATCAAGTGAAAGATTCTATTCTTTCTAATATGTAAGCTATCTTTGATACATCAAAAAAAACCTGCTACGGCAGGTTTTTTTATCTTTAAGCTTCAGGATTCTTTATTCATTTCATCAAACAGTTCAGCTCGCTGTTCATCGCTTAAATCCAATTCTTCGGCCAAATCCTGAATCAATTCTTCAACAAAAGCTTCAGCATCAAAGTCCTCATCCTCTTCTTCTCCCCAGTCATCTTCATGATAGCTATACTGCTTGGCCAGTTCGTTTTCAATCGTTTGTATTTCTTCTAAACTAATTTCTTTATTTCAAATAAAGGCTGTTTGAGCAAAGGATTAACAGCATATAACCCCTCTTCCTCCCAACCCTGAAGAATGGTTAATGTTTGGCTTTTATTATTATATTTTAATGCCTTACTATTTTTTATTAAGGCTTGTAATAATACAGGTTGTTACGATAAATCTTCAAGTGAACCCTTAAGCTGGATATCCTCATAATCATAATCTGCAAAAATAGTTCTGACATTACTTTTTAATTGCTCGGGCTGATCTGCATCAAACAATGATTCAACCTCATAGAGTGCAAAATCACGCACCCCATTGATTTCTAGTTGCTTATAGGCCGTTTCCGCTTGCTCTTTATCTTGAAAAACTTTGTTAATACGGTTCTGATACATAAAAAACTTCATCGTTGTAGCCAAAGTATTTTTCACGAATCACATAGGTGCTCATGTTGTTCCCCTAATTTATTGATCACTGACTTGTTTATTTTTTTTTGATGTAAACTTAAGCACTGAAAGATCAGCGTTCTTGATTCACAACATCATATGAGAAGTCACCACTTCTGCTTGTGCCTTAACACTAACCGATTTTAATTATTAAAACGAATATAATTTATTGATATATGACAAGTTATGTCGTTTTATTTAAGCATAAAAAAACTCTTCGTAACGAAGAGTTTTTGAATCGAATTAAGCGTATTAAATACGTTTTGGCAATGTCGCAACCCAGTTCAGTAAGTTAGTTGCATCGTTGGTACGTGCTTGAGAGCTCGATGCACCAAGTAGCACGACAACAGCTGGACGAGAATTCACAGTGGTATGCATCACTACACAACGTCCCGCTTCATTGATAAAACCTGTTTTTGACAAGTTAATATTCCAACCACCATTACGAACCAAGGCATTCGTGTTATTCGATTTAAGAACACGATAACCCAAATTAAAATCATAAGTTGGTGTCGTAGAGAACTGACGAATTAAACCATATTGTGAAGCCGTACTTACAAGAATACCTAAATCACGTGCTGAAGATACATTATGTGGATCCAAACCAGTCGACTCAGCATAACGAGTCGAATTCATGCCTAATTGTTTTGCTTTCGCATTCATTGCTGCAACGAACGCAGAACGACCACCTGGATATGTGCGAGCCAAGGCAGCAGCAGCAGGATTTTCAGACTTCATTAAAGCAAACAATAACAGCTCTGCACGATTCATCGTGTCACCCACTCGTAATGTCGAGCTTGAGTTTTTGCCACCAGCACCTGCAAAGTCGATTGAATCAAGTGTGATCTCTTCAGACATATTCAAACGTGCATCAGCAGTAACCACAGCCGTCATGAGCTTAGTAATCGAAGCAATCGGCACAGACATATTACTATTCTTGCTGAATAGCACCTCACCTGTCTGCGCGTCCATCACCAACGCAGAACGTGCATTAACTGATGGCTGACTAGTCGAACCAAAGGTATCGCGAATCTGTACGCTTTTCTGCGGCGTAGCAGAAGAGGTAATTGTCGCAGAACCGCCATTACGTAAGGTTGTAGTAACCGACGTTGAACCTTGAGGGCTAATTTCTGTTTCATCATCATCCATTAACTGGCTAGCATCACTTGCTGACCAACTAATCGATGCAGACGAAGCGCCCACACTCGAAGCTGCCGAATTGTTGTTAACAACTAAATCAGCAAAGCTTGTTGAACTCCAAGCCAACAAGATAGACATGCTTAGAACATGCATGACAGATTTTTTAGAATTTTTCACGACACAATACTCAACTCAGGACGCTGCACATTTGCGCTTACTATCATTATGCCTTACATTTGAACAAATCGGGTAAAGCATTTATAGACACAATTGTGTACAACTATTCTCTAATGATGAAGAATAGGATTGCTAATTTTGTCGTTTCATTGCAAGCTAATTTTGCTTTATGTAACAAAAAACCAGTTTTTTGGAAAAAAAGGAGGTCTTCTTGATCACTGTTCTTGTTGTTGATGATCATGAACTCGTACGCACAGGCATTTGCCGTATGCTAGAAGACCATCCAGATGTTGATGTTGTCGGACAAGCAGAGTCTGGAGAAGAAGCAATTGCGTTAGTACGTCAACTTCATCCACAAGTCGTACTGCTTGATGTAAATATGCCTGGGATTGGGGGGGTAGAAACGACGCGCCGCTTGTTACAAACTGCACCCGAAACCAAGGTCATTGCTGTTAGTGGCTTAGCAGAAGAACCCTATCCCTCATTATTACTAAAAGCAGGTGCTAAAGGCTATATCACTAAAGGTGCGCCTATTGCAGAAATGGTTCGTGCAATTAATAAAGTGATGCAGGGTGGGAAATATTTTAGTGCAGATATTGCAGAGCAACTTGCTAGCTCATATCTCTCTGATACTCAACAATCGCCTTTTGATGCACTTTCAGAGCGTGAAATGCAAGTGGCCATGATGGTGGTTAACTGTATTAGTGCCCAAGAGATCGCTGATAAATTATTTGTAAGTGTAAAAACCGTAAATACCTATCGTTATCGTATTTTCGAAAAATTGGCAATTGATAGCGATGTCAAATTGACCCATCTTGCGATTCGATATGGACTGATTAAACCTTAATAAAGTGATCGCCTATGTTGGGAAAAATCGCTTCTTCTGTATCACAAACAGTCTATCGGCTGGGAATTTGGTATAGCGGCTATAGACTGATTATTTCAGTCAGTCTTTTGCTTATTTATATGCTCACGGCTGAGCAACTAGCCACCAACTATGACTATCCTTTTTTATATTTTTACACGCTGGTTTGCTATATCGCACTGAATATTTTCCAGCTTTTTTTGCTCCAAGTTCTGCCAATACAAACGTCTAAACAGCTAATTTTTATCTTCCTTGTAGATGTGATTTGCTTAAGCTTAATCACGTTCTCCTCAGGTGGTCCTAATCTCCAACTTAGTCTGTTGTATGTCATTATTATTTTCTCCTCTGCTATTTTATTAAATGCCCAACTTTCCCTAATTATCACGCTATTCGCAGTGATTATGGTGGTTTATCAACGCTTCCTTGGTAACTTTTTTGATTACAATAACTTAAATCATTTAGGCAATAGCATTTTCCTTGCCTTTCTATTCTTTGTCGTTCATTCAATTGGGCGAATTGCAGTTCAACGTTTTAAGATTTTAGAAACCCTAACCTTTCATCAATCCATTGAAATTCATCAACTACAAAATATCAATCGTTATATTCTCGAACAGATTGAAGATGGTTACTTGGTCTTAGACGAAAGCAATCATATTGTGTTGACCAACCCTGCTGCCAATACGCTATTAGGCATTAATGTCCCTGTTTCTCAAGAAAAAACGCCATTAATTAAATGGCAACCTGATTTATTTGAGCTGATCAAATTCAGTGAGTTAGAAGATGGGGAAGAATTTACCTTTGAATCACAGCAAAGCCCATATACCGTCAATGTTCGCGTGAAGCATCTGGTTGTTCCAGAACAGCCTCTTTTTTTATTGATTTTGAAAGATGCGCAGAAGCTCAATCAACAAGTACAACAATTAAAACTTGCTGCGTTAGGTCAGCTTTCAGCCAGTATTGCCCACGAAATTCGAAACCCTTTAGCTGCGATCGTTCAAGCAAATGATTTATTTAAAGACAGTGATGCTCATCAACAAGAAATGCTTTCTAAAATGATCCGCAAGCAAGCGAAACGAATCGACAGCATTATTCAAGATACTTTGGGTATGGCTCGCAATAAGCCTACTGAACCACAAATTATTCATCTCGAAGAATTCCTTGCCAGCCTATTAAATGAAGATTTGGCTGATGCAAAAGATCAAATTCAATTAAATCTACTTGAACCAGTAAATATCTTATTTGACGAAAAACAACTTCGTCAGGTGATGATCAACCTGATTCGGAACGCTCTAAGACACAATGCTGAGAATGCACAGTTCATTCAGATTAATGTCGACTTAAATAATGGGCGTACTCGCATAGATGTTGTCGATTTTGGGACAGGAGTCGCAAAACGAGATATTTCTCAACTGTTCAAGCCATTTTTTAGTACCGAAATTAAAGGAACTGGTTTAGGATTATATCTGTCTCATACTTTTTGTGAGGCAAATCATGCAAAGCTCACTTATGTAGAGCAACAACAAGGAGCATGTTTCAGGATTGAATGCTCAAAAATTCATTGATTAGATTAGGTTTTTCGGGGAAATGGCAACTAAACAACCACTCGTTCTACTCGTAGACGATGAAGAAGACTTATGTCTTTTAATGCAAATGACGCTATCTCGAATGGGGATCAAAACTCATTTAGCATATCGCGTAGAGCAAGCAAAAAAATTCTTTACTGAGTTTCAATACGATGCTTGTTTAACTGATTTAAACCTCCCAGACGGTAATGGTCTCGATTTAGTTAAACACGTCACACAAAATTATCCGAATACGCCGATTGCAGTCCTTACGGCTTATGGCAATATGGATACGGCGATTGCAGCACTGAAAGCAGGTGCTTTTGACTTTGTCAGTAAACCGGTCAATCAAACCCATTTAGATCAGCTCATTCAAAAAGCTTTAAATCGACCGCAACCTGAGCAAGAAGCTGCTGAAACAGCCTTAGAAAATAAGCTCTTGATTGGACGTTCTGCTCCTATTCAACAATTGCGTATTGCATTAAAGAAAATCGCCCGTTCACAAGCGCCTGTTTTCATTACAGGTGAATCGGGAACAGGGAAAGAAGTCGTTGCAAACCTTGTGCATCGTTTAAGCAACCGCAGTGAAGGTCCTTTTATCGCAATTAACTGTGGTGCTATTCCAACAGAGCTCATGGAAAGTGAGTTATTTGGGCATAAAAAAGGTAGCTTTACTGGTGCAACCCAAGATAAACAAGGGTTAATTTTATCAGCACATGGTGGTAGTTTATTTCTAGATGAAATTGCTGAACTGCCATTAAGTATGCAAGTAAAACTCTTACGTGCCGTGCAGGAGAAAAAAATTCGCCCTGTTGGATCTGATCAAGAGATTGATGTTGATTTCCGCGTGATTAGTGCCAGCCATCAAGACTTAGAATTACTTGTGCAGCAAGGGCGTTTTAGACAGGACTTATTCTTCCGTATCCATGTCATGGATATTGTTCTGCCTCCGTTACGTGAACGCGGCCAAGATATCTTGTTATTGGCAAATCACTTCATTCAAAAAATTAGCCAAGAGTGGGAGCTCCCTGCAAAATCAATTTCTTCGAGAGCAGAACAGTTTTTACTACAACAGTATTTCCCAGGAAATGTGCGTGAATTACGTAACATCATCGAACGCGCCATTACCTTAAGTGATGATGAAACGATTGATCTTGCTCATTTACAAACTGCACCACTACGTAGTCCAATTCTTGCTCCTGCCGCATCACTTTCCGCGCCAGAAGAAGTTGAATATGTACAACAGAGTCCAAGCCCAACCATGAGTTCTAAAAAGCTTCCTCCAGAAGGGTTGGAACGCTATTTAGAAAATATTGAAAAAGAAGTTTTACTCAATGCATTGAATTTAACGCATTGGAATCGAACTTTAGCGGCGAAGAAACTTGGAATGACATTTAGATCATTACGTTACCGCTTGAAAAAATTTGGTTTAGATACTGAAGACGACGAATAATCATTAAAAAAAGCCCCTTTGATTAGGGGCTTTTTTTATAACTTGCTTTTCAGCGTGAACTCTGCGACATGATCCAAATAGTTATCCTCTTTTATCTCTGGAGATAAAGGATAGATTTGATTCGGCTGGATCCCTTGCCCTTCAATCATATTTCCATTGGGTGTGTAGTAGTGAGACACAGTCATTTGCAAAGCTGCACCATTCGGTAATGGGAAAAGCTTCTGAACAACGCCTTTACCATAACTATTCTCACCGATAACCCAAGCACGTTTATGTTCTTTTAATGCTGCTGTAAAAACTTCTGCGGCTGAAGCGGAACGACGATTAATCAGAATGCCAAGTTTAATTTTCTGAAACTTATTTGCTGGTAATGCCTGAAATTGCTGATCGCCTTCTGAGCGACTCTTCGTCGTAACAATAAGCCCGTCATTCAAAAACAAATCTGCGGATTCAACTGCTGCTGAAAGCAAGCCGCCAGGGTTATTTCGCAAATCCAGAACAACTGCCTTTAACTTATTTGGATTGTATTCGTCAATAATCCGTTTAATTTCATTTGCCGTATCTTGTTGAAAAACGCGAATTTTTAAGACCAACACTTGATTATGCAGCAAATCAGGTTCGATATCCGTTTCGACCTTTTTATTTCGGACTAAAATTACCGTGCTATTACTATTTTCAGGTTGTATTTGAATGGTGCTACCAATCGAACCATATAACAGCCCTTGTACTTGGTCTTGATTCAAATTTTTTAATTCTTGATTATCAATTTTGATGATGGTTTGACCATTTTTCAAACCGAGCTTATTTGAATCAGAGCCACTTTTAAGATCCTGAATCTGCCATGAACGAGTATGGTTATCATAATTGAGATTGAAATCAACAGAAGCGAGATCACCCTCTGTATATTGAATCAACTGACGGTATTCCTCAGCAGATAAATACCGAGAATAACGATCTAAGCCACCCACTAGCCCTTGAACGGCTTGTTGGAAAAGCGCTTCATCAGATTTTTTATCAACATAATTGTCTTTAACAATGCCATAAATCTGCACAAATTGCTGAATTGATTCAATCGGGACTTCAGCACTACGTGGAGCAGCCTCATCGTCCCATCCCGATGCATGTGTAATCGGTGCAGCAAAAGTGATATGTGACCAACACATCAACACACTTGCAAATAGTGCACGGTAAATGTTGTTGTGTTGAGTCATTCTTTCACCTTATTTATTTTATAAAATCTTCCTAAATCCCCCATTGGATAAGAGGGACTTTCTTATCTTACAAATAAGAACTAGGTTGATTGTAATGTAATTAAGTTTTTACCTTGCATTTCGCTTGGTACAGGAATTTGCATCAAACTCAAAAGTGTTGGAGCAACATCCGCCAATACACCACCTTCTGCAATCGTTGCCTGAGTTGGTCCGACATAAATAAAGGGTACTAACTCAGTGGTATGTTGAGTATGAACCTGACCACTATCATAGTCTTGCATTTGCTCTACGTTACCATGATCAGCCGTAATTAACATATGACCTTTGTTTGCCATCACTGCATCATAAACACGACCTAAACATGTATCGACCGTTTCGACCGCTTTTACAGCGGCATCAAAGACACCTGTATGCCCGACCATATCACCGTTTGCATAGTTCACAACGAGCAAATCAAACTCACCAGAATTAATCGCGTTCACCAGTTCATCAGTCACTTCGATTGCACTCATTTCTGGTTGTAGATCATAAGTTGCAACGTTTGGTGATGGAATTAAGATACGCTTTTCACCAGCATATTCATCTTCACGGCCACCACTAAAGAAGAACGTCACATGCGCATATTTCTCAGTTTCAGCAATACGCAATTGGGTTTTACCTAAACTAGATAGATATTCACCAATTGAGTTCTTTAAAGCTTCAGGCATATAAGCAACTGGCGCATCGATGCTCGCTTGATAACGTGTCAACATGACAAATTTAGATAAATTCGGTACAACTTTACGCTCAAAGCCAGCAAAGTCTTTTTCAACAAAAGCTCGGGTAATTTCGCGTGCGCGGTCAGCACGGAAATTCATGAAAACAACACTATCGCCATCTTGTACTTTTACAGTTTCGCCAATACGGGTTGCTTTGACAAACTCATCATTCTCTTCTGCTGCATAAGCAAGCTCTAAGCCTTCTACAGCACTGTTGGCTACACGAGTCGCTTCACCCTCTGTCATCAAACGGTAGGCTTGTTCTACGCGATCCCAACGATTATCACGATCCATTGCAAAGTAACGACCAATCATCGAAACGATACGACCTTGATTTGGATATTGTGCAAAAAGTGCATCTAGTTTTTCTAATGACGGCTTGGCACTACGAGGTGGTGTATCACGACCATCTAAGAAAGCATGTAAATAAACCGTTGCGCCACGCTTTAATGCAAGCTCACACATTGCCACAATATGATCTTCATGTGAGTGAACGCCACCTTCAGAAAGCAAGCCCATTACATGAACAACGCCATTAGCTGTTTTAGCTTTCTCTACAGCATCCACCAACACTTCATGCTCAAAGAAATCGCCTGTACGAATATCTTTAGTAATACGAGTAAAGTCCTGATAAAGCACTCGGCCTGCACCAAGGTTCATGTGTCCAACCTCGGAGTTACCCATTTGCCCATCAGGTAAACCAACATCTTCGCCGGAACCAGAGATTAAACTATTTGGATGCTTTGCTTTCATCGCAGTCAAGTTTGGTGTTTTCGCTGCTAGATACGCATTATCTTCAACTGCTTCACGATGTCCCACACCATCCATAATTACAAGAACGTGAGGAATTTTGCCAGCATTTGCATCCGTCATAATGGACTCTCTGTTTGTCTATCATTTGATCGGCATATTTTACCGAAATTTAAGCGAATTCTCTACGACCTAACTCATGGCTTTCCTCAATGCTGAGGATAGAATTGTCAAATCAGTTTATCTTGCTCGATAAAGCAAATAACTGCCTACCCCAAACATCATCAGAATCGGCAATAACACAAACCACGCAGGCGAAGGTGCATACACTAAACTTGCATATCCCAAGAAATCTTGTAGATAGAAAAACCCAAGACCCGTGAACAAGGCAATAACCAAACGGAAGCCCATCGATTGTTGACGTAAAGGACCGAAAATAAACGAACAGGCGATTAATACCAAGGCAATCATGGCAAATGGAGATGAAACTTTCTGCCAAAAAGCCAACTCATAAGTTTTCGGCACTTGGCTATATTCTTTTAAATATTGCATGAAGCTAATCAGCTGACTTGGTGATAAATCATCTGGATCTAAAGTCACCATATGTACATATTTGGGTTGTAAAGCCAAACCAAGAGCTTGTTGCTCATGATCCGTTTTAATAGCGTTCCCTTGAGCCAGTAAATCAACCTGATGTGATTGCTCTAAATTCCACTGACCATCTTTAACAAATTGACCTTTATCCGCAGTGATAAAAGACTGTAAGCGGTAATTTTCATCAAAATCAATGGACTGAATATTACGCAATTGCCCTTGCGAGTTCGCATAATCAATATAGGTAAAGCGCTGACCTTCGCGTGACCAATACCCCTTGACCTCACCTAAAGTGGCAACACTACGTTGTTTCTTGATGCTTTGTGCTTTTTCATTGGTATAAGGGATCACCCACTCACTTAAGACAAAAGATAAAACAATCAATAAAAGTGCTGAACGCATAACCCAGCCAACGATACGCCACAGACTAATACCAATCGAGCGCATAACAATCAATTCACTGTTAGATGCTAAAGCACCCAACCCTAAAACTGAACCAATCAAAGCAGCAACAGGGAGAATCTCATATAAATAGCTTGGAGCACCCCACAACACATAGAGGAAAGCCTGCCATGCGTTATAGTTATCTTTGAGTGAACCCAATTCACCTAAATAGGTAAATAAAATCTGTAAAAATGACAAGACCAGCGTGGTTCCGAGCATCGCTAAAACCGTGGTTTTCACGACATGTTTGGCAACTATTCGACGTGCTAACATCACAACCCCACTCGCTGAATACTTTTCTTAATTTTTGGTGCTAACTTTTGTTTACGTGCAAAAATTGCCGCAGCAGTCGCATAAATTAGCAACGCCGCTGGATATGCCCAAACATCCAACTCACCTTTACTGATACGAGTCTTAATTGCGATCATCAATACAATTAAGCTGGCAAAAATAAAAATTGAAGGAATAAGACGATAATAACGACCTTGTCGAGGACTCACTTCAGACAACGCAACAGCTAACATTAATGCAACGACAATGACAAAAGGACCGAAAATTCGCCAACCTAATTCACTTCTAACAACTGAGTCATCACGTTTTTGCCACAACTTACTCATTGATAATGCTTCAACATCATCACTTTCAAATTTAACATCCTTATCATTTTCTAAACGTAAACGATAAGACTGAAATTCGGCTTGGGTATATTTCGGCTGATTTGGGTAGATCTCATAGCGGCGACCTTGCACCAAGTCAACTACGTTTGCCGTGTCGTTTGCCATTTCAACGCGCGTCGCTTCTTTTGCCAGAATCATGACATCTGGCTTATCTTCACGATCTGCTTTTTGATAATAGAAAATGTCTTTTAAGTTCTTTCGATCTTCTGAAAGAGAACCCGCATAAATTGTATAAGGACCAGAGGAAATAAACTCTCTCGGTCGAACTAAATCAAAACCCGCACGAACGGCTTGAGTTTGCATCAAATTTTCATAAGCACGTATGCCTGATGACGAACCCCAAAACATTAAAAATGACTGAACAAACAAATAAACCAAAGTCATCGGCAGCAATAATCTTGCTAATTGATTTCGACTGACCCCACTGCCATTCAAAACTGCCATTTCATGATCGACATACAGACGACCAAATACCAACATTAGACCAATAAAGAAACCTAATGGCAGAATCAAAGTTAAGAATTCTGGCAGACGATAAGCAATAATACTGAGCAGCACGCCAGCATCCAAACGACCTTGTGCAGCTCGTCCAAATATCTTGATTAACTGACCACCCATGATAATTAACGTGAGTAAGGCAGTCACAACCAGAGAGGTGGACACCACTTGTTTGACGAGGTAACGCCGAATAATCAAAGTAATGCTTCCAAAAATAGACCAATCGAGGGGTAGTGCTAGTTTACCCGAATGTTAAAAATATAAAACCTATCGCTTGTTGCGGATTGCAACCTCATATCTGAAAGTGTTTAATGGACTGATCTCCGTTTTTTATGCATTAGGTTTTATATAAACAATGAAATTTACCCTGCACACTAGCCTTCCAGCACAATCATCTAGTGAATCTTTATGGATTTTGGTTGATTCAGAACAACTACAACAAAATTTAAATTCATACCAAATCAAAGACCTAGAAGAATCTATTACTGCAACTCAATTCAAAGCAGGTTTTAATGAAAACTTAGCACTGATTGCAAAAATTGCTACACAACCAAATGCTCAAATCCTTGGATTGGGTAAAAGTAATGAGTTAAAAGCGATTAAATTAGCAAAACTCGCACAAACCATTATCAAATCATCACAAAATAAATTTAAACAAATTACTGTCGATTTATCTGCATTACCAACTGATTTACATCATTTGTTTGCACTTAGCTTCACTCAAGCTGCTTATGGTTATGATGAATTTAAGTCGAAAAAGAACGAATTTGTTTTAGAAACGATTGATCTCATCGCAAGCCAAACATCTTTAAATGAAGCGCAATTGAACTTGATCCATGCAGTACAGTCTGGCCAGAGCTACGCGCGTGATTTGGGTAACCGTCCAGGCAATATTTGCTTCCCAGAATATCTTGCAGATCAAGCACTCGCATTGGCAAAACAATACCCTGATTTACTTAAAGTCACCGTATTAGATGAGCAGCAAATGGCTGACCTTGGCATGTACGCATTTCTTGCCGTCAGCAAAGGTTCAGATCGTCCAGGTCGTATCGTTACACTAGAATATAATGCCAATACTGATCAAGCACCTGTTATCTTAGTGGGTAAAGGCGTAACTTTCGATACAGGTGGTATTTCGCTTAAACCTGGTGCTGGCATGGACGAGATGAAATTCGATATGTGCGGCGCTGCTTCCGTTCTCGGTACGATGCAAGCACTTTGTGAAGCAAAACTTCCAATTCATGTCGTAGGTGCAATTGCTGCTGCTGAAAATATGCCATCAGGCCATGCTACACGTCCGGGTGATATTGTCACAACGATGAGCGGTCAAACGGTTGAAATCCTAAATACCGATGCTGAAGGCCGCTTAGTACTGTGTGATACATTGACCTATATCAAACGCTTCAACCCTGCCCTTGTGATTGATATCGCAACTCTCACAGGTGCATGTGTTGTTGCACTTGGCAAAGTAGTGAGCGGCTTATTTACGCCTGATGATGAACTCGCTCAAGATCTACTCCAAGCTGGCGAACAATCACTTGACCGTGTATGGCGTATGCCAGTAATGGAAGAATACCAAGAACTACTCGATACGCCTTTTGCTGATATTGCCAATATCGGTGGACCACATGGTGGCGCGATTACAGCGGCTTGCTTCCTTGAACGCTTCACCCGTGAATACCGTTGGGCACACTTAGACGTTGCAGGTACAGCATGGTTATCAGGTGCAGCCAAAGGTGCAACAGGTCGTCCAGTTCCATTGCTCATGCAATTTTTAGCAAATCGTGCTCAGACTAATCACTAAGGTTTGATGTTAGTGAACCCGCAGATTAGTTTTTATCTCTTTGAAAATAGTACAGAACGGCAAGTCGAAAGTGCTTGCCGCCTATGTCGCAAAATTCTGAATCAGCATCCTCAAATCTGGTGGCATTGTATTGATTCAGAATTACAAACTGAACTCGACGAGAAACTTTGGACTTTCGACCAACTTAGTTTTATCCCACATGGTATTGATACGCCAAACAGTGCAGTTTGTATTTCCGCAGAACTTCCACCATCGAAAGATTGGATCGTGTTTAATTTTAACAATCATGCACTTGAACAAACTCAAGATTTTCGCCACATTATCGAGATTATTGAAAATAATGAGACTGCTAAGCAGATCGGGCGAGAAAAATTTAAATTGTATCGTCGTTTAGGCATTGAGCCTCGGACATTTAAATTATAAATCTGTATGAGATCAGATCATTTGAGGAGTATCGTGTGGCATTAAATGTAGGTCAGGACTTTAAGAAACGTTGGCTCAATACCCCTGAAGCTGTTCGTCAAACCTATCAGGAAGATCTAGCGCGCATCTGTGACCTGCTGCAACCACAAACATCAATTCAAACGTGGAAATTTGATGAGGAAAAGGCTCAACACATTTCGCAACAGCGTATTGAACAAGCCTATGCTGATCTCAAAGCAGAATTAATTGAACAAGCGCGCATTCGCAAGCAACTTGCACTTGAGAAAGCCTTAGAAGAGAAACGTGCCGCTGAAGCAGCGTATGCTGCCCAGCTCCATGCCGATGAAGCAAAGCAATTTGAGCAACAAACTGAAAACTTAGTGGCTTTACGCAATCATATTGATCAAGAAATTGCTCAACAAACTGAACGTTATCAACCAAACCCTGAGCAACCGAGTATCGACTTTGCGCAACCGCAACGTTTGGTTATTGACGATCAACAGATTTTATCTGAGTTAGAAAGTGTACGTGTACGCTTGGAACTGGAAGCAGAAAGCCTCATTGAACAGGCCGTCACTGTTTTCCGCGCCAAGTTGCATGCTCTAGCTCAAGATGAAATCGAATATATTCTAAAGAACAATGAATTCTCAGATGAAAAGTAATAAAAAGCCCAGTTTGAACTGGGCTTTTTATTCAGGTCTATTATTTTAAAAAACCATTTTCAGCTAAGAAAGCCATGCTGATATTGGATTCTGATTTCTGCTCTGCTGCTTTATCACCTAACAATAAGCGCTCAATATAACGAGCTAGCACATCAACTTCTAAATTCACTTTCGTACCCACTTGCCAAGTGCCGATATTGGTACGTTCTGCTGTATGTGGAATCAGATTTAAACTCAAAATATTGCCACGTAAATGATTAATCGTCAGGCTAATACCATCCACAGTCACTGAGCCTTTTTCTGCTAAATATTTAGCTAACTCAACAGGTGCTGTCACTTCAAAATATAATGAACGTGCATCTTCACGAACCAAAGTAATTTCACCCAAACCATCAACATGACCACTGACAATATGTCCGCCAAAACGCGTGGTTGGCAACATTGCCTTTTCCACATTCACAGCTTGGCCCACTTTCCACTGACCTAAAGTGGTTCGATTCAAACTTTCACGAGAAACATCTGCTGCATACCAGTTTGCACCCCATTCAATTACAGTCAAGCAGATCCCATTGGTTGCAATTGAATCACCCAAATGCACATCAGACATGTCTAAATCAGTTTGAATACGCAAGCGTACATCACCGCCCACACTTTGCAGGCTCTCAACCTTACCTAAACTTTCAATAATACCTGTAAACATGAGACTTATAACCTACCTTTATTCAAGTACGTGCTAGCGTGAATCAAATACCTTAAAACAAAGGACTAGAGATAACAAGCCACTCTTCGCTCAAATCTCCCTCTACAAAAAAAGGGCAATCCTTTGATCGCCCTTATAGATTTCATTAAAACCAGCTTATCAAGACTGCATTTCTGAAATTTGCTTTTCAGCATTTGATTTAGTTTCGACTTGATGGTTAACCAAGAAATGACTAAAAAATAATTTATATCCCAAAACACCCAAGCAAGCACCAACAATCGGAGCAATAATCGGAACGATAAAATAAGGAATATCCCGTCCACCCGTAAAAGCAATAGGACCCCAGCCTGAAAAATAAGCCACTATTTTCGGGCCAAAGTCACGCGCAGGATTCATTGCAAAGCCTGTCAATGGACCAAATGATGCACCAATAACCGCCACCAACAGACCCACTAACAGCGGAGCTAACGGACCACACGGCAAACCATTACCATCATCGCCAATCGCCATAATCAACCAAAGCAGCAACATGGTAATAAACATTTCAACCATGAACGCTTGCCCAATAGAAAGCAAATGATGAGGATAGGTTGAAAAAATTCCTGCCAACTCTAGACTTTCAACACTGCCACGAACCATATTATGACTTTGCTCATAATCGATAAATAGACTGCTATATAAGCTATAAACCAGAAGAGCACCTAAAGCAGCGCCAGCCACTTGGGAAATGATATAGAAAGGTACTTTGCGTTTATCAAAACCTGCAAATAAAGCCAATGCAATCGTCACAGCTGGGTTCAGATGCGCACCAGAAACACCTGCCGAGAGGTAGACAGCCAATGCAACAGCAAGGCCCCACACTAAGCTAATTTCCCACAACCCCAAACTTGCCCCTGCAAGTTTAAGTGCAGCAACCACACCAATACCAAATGATAGAAAAACTGCGGTAGCGAAAAACTCTGCTACACATTGCCCCAATAAGGTGGGTTCCGAGCGACTCATAACAACCTCTCTTGGTCATCGCTGCAAATAGGCAAGACCCTAAATTAAGGACGGCAAATTATATTTATTCTCTATTATGGTCAATATCATTTGGTAATTTTTTGAACGATTAGTAAAATTATTCTCTATAAAAAAATAAGATATGATTCTCTTTAAACCAAAACATCAAGGTTATTACAAACTACTGTTTTTAAATTAAAATTTAAAATAGAAGCGAGAATTAAAAGAAAATACCAAAATATTTTCCACACGAATTTTACGCGAAAAATGAGAGATTTTTATTATAAAAACAGATATTTATCTCATAAACCGATTTAGTTAATCTAATTAACCGATTTGCTAGAAATAGTTGATACGAAAACACCACTTTGATTGCTCGAAGTGGTGTTTTTCAAACTACCAAAGTGCAAGCTGAGTACTATTACCAGACGTATCAACTCCGCCTAATTCAGCAAAGTGATAAAGCTGCCCCAGTAATTGTCTTAACGGTGGGCCTGACTTCGCATGCGTATCCGTAATCACGATAAATTCCAATACACGTGCACGCTCAGATTGACGTTGCTTACTCACGCGATAACGAGGGACATCTTGGGTCAATAACGTGACTTTGCCACGCTTCAAATTGGCTGTCAGCAAATCCTTCGGCTCAATGTTTCCATCAGTCGAATAACTGGTCAATATATAGCGTGCGTTAATCGTATTTAATAATTTCTCATAAGCATCTTTAGCATGCTTTGATGAATTATATGGGCTTGGACGTTCTTTACGCCACGCACGATCAATACCACTCTTAAAGCCTTTGGTATCTGGAGGAGGTAAATCCACCTGATCCCATAGCGTTAAGGCATTCAATACATGGTAATTACTACTATAGGCATGTTGATTATACGGCGGATCAAGATAAGCAACATCAACCTCAAAACTACTCATTTGATTTGCTAAATGCTGTGCATCTACACACCACACTTCTGCGGCAGGACGCTTCATATCGCCCATTTCACAGAAACGACTTGGCGTTAACCACAATAAAGACTCGATGCGCTCTAAAGCAGTTTGTGTACGCCCGCCCCAGCCTTGGTGAAAACTTTTAAATACGCCACTGGTATTACTAACAAAACTTGCCGAATAAAGTAATGGTGCTAGTAACGCACTCATTTCAACATCGTTAATTGCACCTTGAGCTTGCCACGTTGCGATTTGCTGACGAATCGCATCAATACGCATGCCATTACGACGTTTGAAGAACAAGCGATCGCGCGCAGGATCATATACATCGTCATTTCTAGGACATAAATTATGTGTGACCCAACCTTTAACTTCAGGTAAACGATTTAAATAGTCAATCGCTTTTTGATAACCACCTAATTCTTTAAACGCTGGCGCATCCACTGAAGCTAAAATGGCATGATTCAATGCATGGCTATAAGGCTCCCAATCATTGGCAATCACACGATAACCATTTTGACGGGCCAAACGAGATACCACGCCACTTCCTGCAAAGAAATCCGCAAAAATCGGTGGGTTCTTTTTCTTACTATTCAGTGTTCCAGTGATTTCAAGTGCTTCAAGAATCAAATGTAGCAGACGACGCTTATTACCAAGATAAGGAACTAACTGATGAAAAAGATACTCGTCTGTCGTGCGTGCCGCATGACGACGTTTGTGATAAACCGATGGTTCTGGATTCATATCATCTCTTGGATAGGGAGCAATCTTAGGCGAATATCTTGCCCAAGTTGGGTTACATCGATTAACTCAAAGCGAAGCTGCTCAGCCATTTGGCTAAACTCAGCATTAAACATGGCGCGTGCTGTTTGACCAAGCAAAGTCGGCGCAACATAACTTATCATTTCATCAACTAAACCTTGCTGTAAAAAGGCTGTCGACAATGTTGCACCTGCCTCAACCAACACATCATAAATTTGATATTGTTGAGATAAGGTTTGTAATAACTGATTTAAAGGTTGCGGCGTTAATTGTATCACGCCTAATTCATCTAGTTCTTGGCGAAATGGTGTCATCACCATAACAGTTGCAGGATTCTGTAAAATTTTTGCAGAAAGCGGTAGTTGCCCCTGACGATCTAAGATAATCCGCTTAGGCTGAACGACACGTTCAAGGTCAATATTTTCTAAAGATCGCACATTCAGTTCACAGTCATCAGCGAGAACCGTTTGAATACCTGTAATCACAGCACCAGAGATCGCACGCCAATGCTGAACATCCTGACGAGCAGCTGTCCCCGTAATCCACTTTGATTCACCTGACGCCATTGCCGTCCTACCATCGAGGCTTGAAGCAATCTTCAAACGCACATAGGGCAGACCCGTCGCCATTGCCTTCAAAAAACCAAAATTCAATGTTTTTGCAATGTCTTCACAAATGCCCGTTTCAACCGCTATACCAGCATCCTGTAGGATTTTTACACCTTTACCAGCCACTAAAGGATTTGGATCAGCACATGCAACCACAACTTTTTTGACTTGTGCTTTGACTAAAGCTTCAGCACATGGCGGTGTTCTTCCATAATGCGCACATGGTTCTAACGTTACATAGGCTGTCGCATCTTTAGCATTCTCACCTGCTTGGCGTAATGCAAACACCTCAGCATGTGGTTGCCCTGCTTGAGGATGAAAACCTTCACCAATCAGTTGACCATCTTTAACAATGACACAGCCAACATTTGGATTAGGTTTTGTCGAATATTGTCCAAGTCGAGCGAGTTGTATTGCTCGTTGCATCCAATACTGATCTTGAGACAAGGAATCTTGATTTAACTCAGACATGGGTTCTCTAACTTAAGCTTCGTTTTCGCGTTGTTGCATTTGTTCAATTTGATGACGGAATGCTTCGACATCTTGGAAATCTTGATAGACAGAAGCAAATCGGACATAAGCAACGTGATCCAGTGCAAATAAAGCTTGCATGACGATTTCACCGATCGTTCTGGATTTCACATCTCGCTCACCCAAACGTCGAATTTGTGACTGGATATCACTGAGTACTGTTTCAATCTGCTCTTGTGTAACTGGACGTTTTTGTAATGCGTGCATCAATGATCGACGTAGCTTTGCCTCATCAAATGGTTCGTTTTTACCATCGGATTTGATCACACGAGGCATTACCATTTCATAACTTTCAAAGGTCGTGAAACGTTCACCACAAACTGTACATTCACGGCGACGACGAATCTGGCACCCTTCGGCAGCCAGACGAGAGTCAATGACTTTACTATCAGCAGCGTTACAAAAAGGACAATGCATAATTTTGCGATTATTTACTCACTTTGCTTAAGTGTAGCAAAGTTTATGCAAATGCTGAACTAGCTCACCCCATGCATAAAAAAACAGCCCATGAGGGCTGTTTTTTTAGATGATCTATAATCGATTATTCGATACGTTCGCCATGTTGGCTAAGGTCAAGACCCATACGTTCATCATCAGCGCTTACACGGATACCCATCACTAAATCAATCACTTTAAGGATAATGAAGGTTACAACACCGCTATATACGATTGTCGCCAATACACCTTCAACTTGAACCCATAATTGACCAGCAAATGTTGGAGCAAGTGCAACTTCAGCAGCTTTGATGATTTCATCGCTGTAGAACACACCTGTAAGAACCGCACCAACGATACCACCAACAGCATGTAAACCGAATGCGTCCAAAGCGTCATCTGCTTTAAGGAAGCGTTTCAATGCTGTAATACCCCAGAAGCAAACTACACCACCGATTAAGCCCATGATTAAAGCACCGCCTACACCGACAAAACCAGCAGCAGGTGTAATCACAACCAAACCAGCAACCGCACCAGAAGCACCACCTAAAACAGATGCTTTACCACGAATTACACGTTCTACGATTAACCAAGAGAATGCAGCAGCGGCAGCAGCAACTTGTGTTACTAAAATCGCCATACTTGCACGAGCACCAGCACCTAACGCACTACCACCGTTAAAGCCGAACCAACCTACCCAGATCAAGCTTGCACCGATAACAGTAAGAGTAAGATTGTGTGGCGCCATTGATTCACGGCCTAAACCAGTACGTTTACCCAACATGTATGCTGCAACTAAACCAGCAACACCCGCGTTGATATGTACAACTGTACCACCAGCGAAATCTAATGCACCTGCTTGGAATAACCAACCATCAGCTGCCCATACCCAGTGAGTAATTGGTGCGTATACCAATATCACCCATACTGCGATGAAAACCATGAACGCTGAATACTTCATACGATCTGCAATTGAACCACTGATAATCGCTACAGTGATGATCGCAAATGTCATTTGGAAAATAACAAATAAGCTTTCAGGAATCGTTCCACTCAAGGCATCAAATGCGACCCCATTCAACATTGCCTTGGCAAGGTCGCCAACATATGCGCCTGAACCAGAGAATGCGAGTGAATAACCTACGATTACCCAAATTAAACTAACTAAAATTGCCGCAGAAAGGCTGAACATCATAGTGCTTAGAACGTTTTTCTTACGAACCATACCACCGTAGAAGAGAGCCAAACCAGGAATAGTCATCAACAGAACGAGTGCTGTTGAAACGAGAATCCAAGCTGTGTCGCCTGTGTCTACTGTCGCCTCAGCCGCTGGAGCAGCTTCTTCAGGAGCTGGTGCTTCTACTGCAACGACTTCTGTAGTTGCAGCGCCAGTATCAGCAACTGCTACAGTTTGTTCAGTGACTGGAGTTGATGCAGCATCTTCTGCCCAAACAACAGCTGAACCACCTAAGAGTGCGCCAGATAGACTGAGCGCCATAAGCATTTTTTTCATTCGTGTCCCCCAACCTTATTTTGTGAGCTATTTCTCTTAATTTCTAACTCAGCAAACTTTATGCCAATTTAGACAGCATCTGGCCCAGTTTCACCAGTACGAATACGGATAACCTGCTCTAAATTCGTGACAAAGATTTTCCCATCACCAATTTTGCCTGTGCTTGCGACACGAGTAATCGATTCAATGACTGCATCAACCATTTCATCGCTAATTGCAATTTCAATTTTTACTTTCGGTAAGAAATCAACAACATACTCTGCACCACGATACAGTTCAGTATGACCTTTTTGACGTCCGAAACCTTTGACTTCAGTTACGGTAATCCCTTGAACACCAATATCAGAGAGTGCTTCACGCACATCATCTAATTTGAATGGTTTTACAATTGCAGTTACAAGCTTCATGTTTGTTTTCCTTCGGCTTATTTTCACCAGTAAGGTTTTATGTTCAATTTTCATGCCAATATTTAAAGGTTGGGGATTTTTAAATACTTGGCATAAGCTTTCTTTATAACCTATTTAGGCTTTAAGATGTAGACATACAATCGAAAATAAGTTTCATTTGCCAAAGTTTAGCGATATTTCTAAGTTATCTATCGCGCTTGATTCAACAGCGCTAGAGGATTAATACAAGCAGTGATACACTGAGCAGCAAATATACATAACCTATTGAGCTCTTTATGATTGAAACTCTTTTACAAGCAATTTTGCAGCAAGTTGATCAACCAAAAAAAGATTTAGAAAAAAACCTACGTGCCCTTTTAAATGAAAGCATCGAAAAATTTGATCTCGTATCAAAGCAAGAGCTAGAACGTCAAAGAACTGCCCTTAATTCAGCCAATCAACGCTTAAATGAATTACAACAACAAATGAAGTCACTTGAAGAAATGGTGCAGAACAAAAAATAAGCACCAACACAGTGCAAATTAAACCCTAAAGTGACTAAAAATAAAGCACCATGATGGAACAATAATAAAATGTCTTTTGCAAAAATCTATACGCGGGGATTATTGGGGCTGAATGCGCCTCAAATCGAGGTTGAAGTCCATATTAGCTCAGGGCTTCCATCTCTAACAATTGTCGGACTTCCAGAAGCCGCAGTCAGAGAAAGTAAAGATCGAGTCCGCTCAGCTATTATTAATAGTGGTTTTCAGTTTCCAACCAAGCGCTTAACAATCAATTTAGCACCTGCAGACTTACCCAAAGATGGCTCTCGACTCGATTTACCTATCGCACTTGGCATCCTCGTTGCCTCAGGTCAACTACCTGAAAACTGCACTGAAGGATTTGAATTTATTGGTGAACTTGCACTAGATGGGCACTTAAGACCAGTGTCAGGTACTGTAACAATTGCCATGGCATGCCAACAAGCTCAACATCGCCTATTACTACCAATATCAAATGTAGAAGAAGCCAATCAGTTACCAAACTTTGAGGTTTATGCGGCACAACATCTGCAAAATGTTTGTGCACATTTTTTGGGCAACTCTAAGATAGAAGCCGCACCACAAAGAACAGAAACCACTTCTGCTGGCTATCAACTCGATCTTGCCGATGTAAAAGGACAATTGCGTCCTCGTCGAGCGCTTGAAATTGCAGCTGCGGGAGGACATTCACTATTATTTAAAGGGCCTCCAGGTACAGGGAAAACCTTACTCGCATCAAGATTACCCTCAATTTTGCCACCCTTAGCTGCCCATGAAAATTTAGAAGTCGCAAGTATCTATTCGGTTGCAAATGCCCAACATACCTTTGGACAACGTCCATTTCGCGCCCCGCACCACACAGCATCAGCCATCGCATTGGTGGGTGGCGGTTCACAGCCAAAACCGGGTGAAATTACCCTTGCACATTTAGGTGTCTTATTTCTAGATGAGTTACCTGAGTTTGATCGAAAAGTGCTGGAAGTGCTGCGTCAGCCTTTAGAGTCCAAAGAAATTGTGATTTCACGCGCAGCAAGACAAATGACTTTTCCTGCAAATTTCCAGTTCATTGCTGCAATGAACCCTTGCCCTTGTGGTTACGCATTCAACCAAGATAGTCGCTGTCAATGCTCACCAGAAAGTATTCAGCGTTATCAAAATCGGATTTCTGGCCCTTTGCTGGATCGAATTGATTTACATATTGATGTTCCACCTTTGCAAGCCACTGAATTACAAGATCGAGCAGTAACTGAAAACTCTGAAACAGTGCGACAACGTGTGATTAAAGCCTATCAACAACAACTGCAAAGACAGCAGTGTTTAAATCAAGCGTTATCACCGAACTTATTAGAGCAATATGCGCTACTTGATGACAGCTCAACAAAAATCATGGCAATGGCTCAACAACGTCTGAATCTCTCAGCTCGTGCTTATCATCGGGTTTTACGTGTCGCACGAACCATTGCTGATTTATCTGAGAGTGAAATGATTTCTAGCTCACATTTAACAGAAGCATTGTCCTACCGAGGTCATCAGGCATAAAAAAAGCGACCATATTGGTCGCTTTTCATTATTGTTATTATTAAAAAGCGTAAGCTAATCCTAAAACCACTTTATTTTTTTGTTTGATATCAGAACGATCATAGCCTCCTAAAATATAATCGAGACTCCAGTTAGCACCTGTATCACCTAAAGCATGAGATAGACCTAATGTCGCATGACGGAAAGCAAAACTATGCTCTGTTTTTGCAGTAAACTCATCATCATCGCCATAATAATAGGCACCCAGTTGTGCTTTACCCGTAAAACCAGCAGGCAATGCAGGCGCATACGTCGCGAGGAAATAAGTATCTCCTTTATTACCAAAAGTAACGTTGTTTAATAAAGTTTGTGCCGTCACACCAAAGTCTTTATAACTTAGACCAACAATGGTTTCGTAACCTGTAGACTCCCATCCTGGATAGTAATAATAAATCGTCCCACCCACTTGATAGCCTAGATCTTCGGTAATATTGCCCTTATAGCCAGCATAAAAATCACTTTCAAAAGAATCTCTCGCATCGACATCTTTACAGTCAGGATTTAGACAAGCATAAGAATAATCTAGTGTTGAAAACCAATAACCTGCATAAAAACCCTTGTGGCTATAATCCAATCCACCTTGTACAGCTGCACCGCTATTTTCTGGAGAGTTAGTAATACCACGCAAGTTATAGCTCGATATCACACTGATATTTCCAGAAACTGTTCCCGGAAATGGTAGCTTACTCTCTTCAGCCATTGTTAAAGTTGATGTTAATGTTGCAACACTTAAAGCTAATGCCTTGACTGCAAATTTCATCATATTGATCTCCCCCTAGATTTAGATATTCAACAGATTTCTGTTTAAAATTGCATCAATATGTAATTAGCAATTGCTGTGCCAACATTAAAAAAAGATTAAAAATAAATAATATCTTATATTTAACAGAAACTTGAATAAAACAAAGAGACTAAATAGCTATTCTCCAGTCTTTTATCATGATGCGGTTTTTATACATGCAACCAAACTAGGGCGAACCTGCTCTTTTTAGCGCATAAAGTCACGACCTTAAATATTATGGCAGAAAATGAAATATTCACGCCTGCAATCAAGACATTCCAAGATAGTTATAAAGAAAATGAAACTAATATTTTTTTAATTATGCACCGCACAAAAAAGCCAGCATTTCAGCTGGCTTTTCAGTTTTCTAAATAATTAGAATGTTTTATTTAATGTAAATACTGCACCCGTTTCTACACCGCGTTTGTAAGGTTGCATATCAGCATCAATATTTGTACCTACAGCAGCAAGTTCAGCTGAGAAATCAGGAATAGATTTGAAGCTATAAGTTACGCCAACTTTCCAATCAACGTAGTTGTCATCTTTACTGCCATTATCACTGAAGTCATAGTTATCCGCTGTTGTATAACCAATACTTGCGACACCACCAAAACCTGTGTCAGCAAAAGGTACTGAATACGTTGCGTTTAAATACCAAGCATCTTCATCCAAACCAAAGAAATCATTTGTATAATTAACACTTGCTAATAAGCTATCGCCAGAAGCAATAACATCACTGAAACCTAATTTAGCGTATAGCTCAAGCCAGTTGAAATCTGACGCACTTGGATAGCCGTAGTACCATAAACCAACATCTAAAGTTGGCTTGCCAGCAAAAGGCAATTCAGTTGTATAACCAATATATGGATCTAATTCTAAGTGCGGGTCAGCTGAACCAAAGTTTACATTTGAACCCCATACACCAGCATATAAACCAGAAGAATGAGATAATGCAAAACCACCTTGTACTGCTGGATCACTTTGAGTTTGAGTCATACCACGATAGCGATAATCTGTGGTTAATGCAGCATTTCCTGAAAAGCTAAGTCCGTACTGAGATAATGTTGTTGTTTCTTCAGCCATAGCAAAAGATGAAGTTACAGCAATGATACTCATCGCGATTGCTTTACATGCAAATTTCATCATATTGATCTCCCCCATGATGGATATTCGACTGATTTATGTTTTAAATTGCATCACGTTTGTAATTAGCAAATGCTGTGCCAACTTTTAAAAACCCTGATCAAATCTAAGTCTTGTGCTATAAAAGTGCCAAACTTATAGAAGCAGTGCGCTTTTAATGCTCCCTTAACTCAATATCATGATTATTTTTGATCAATTTCGACGCACCACAAAAAAACAGACCATTTTTTGCACAAAAACAATGCAAAATAAAAATTTAGCTTCACTCAGAGTATTTAAAATACAACTGTTCTAGCGATTAAGACCAAAGTGATCAAAAAAAGTGCATATTAAAAAACTTAAACAAAACTGAACAAACTGTTTATTTTTCATCCTCAACAATTTGCCATTCATCGGGATGTCATTTTTTGCAAATCAGCAGAATAATTTTCAATCAAAGAAAAAATAAATACTTAAATATAAAGAAGAAAAACTTGAACAAATCACGTATTTTTGTAGAAATAAATCAAAAAACAACCAGCATAAATTACATTCAACATAATGTTAAATATAGATAATATTCAATATCTTAATTTTAATTAGCTTGCTTTTTAAACAAGAAATAAATCATAAAATCATATATGTATTTTATTTAAAAATAATTAAAATTTTTTAATAAAAATCTATCTTTTTTATGTATAACTTATACAATTGGTCAAAATTTCGGTTTTGATCGAAATTTATTTTTTTATTTATGAGGCTACCTATGCCAAAGGCAAAAAAACTTACATTGGCGGTTTTGATTAATGCCGCATTGATCTCCTCAACATATGCAAGCGAACAAAGCGAAGCAAAAGGATTTGTTGAAGATGCCAAAGGGAATATTTTATTCCGTACTGGTTATTTAAGTCGTGACAAGAAAAATGGTGTCGAAGACACTAGCTCATATGCTCAGACGGCGATGGTAAAACTTGAATCAGGTTTTACTCAAGGTTTTGTCGGCTTTGGTGCTGGTATTATTGGCGATGCTTCTTTCAAGTTAGGCTCAAACAATAATGCTGGTAACGGTATGATCCCTAAACACCCAGATGGTTCAGCTTATGACCATTGGGCTCGTGGTGGTGGTTTTGTTAAAGCACGCGTTTCTAACACAACTGCAACTTACGGTACTCAGATCTTAGATCTTCCTGTACTTGCAAGTAACACTGCACGTTTAGTTCCTGAATATTTCGAAGGTGTTCTTGTGAACAGCCGCGAAATCGATGGTCTAGAACTTACTGCTGGTAAATTTACGAAGAATCAATATTCTGACCAAATTAAATCTGACGGTAACGAATTAGATAGCGCTGTTGTTTGGGGTGCGAAATACAAAGTAAATGATCAGATTAATACCTCTTATTATGGTACTGATATCAAAGATCGTTTAGAGCGTCATTACGCAAACGTAAACTATAAACAAGCTTTAGCGAACAACAGCTCATTAACTTATGATTTCAGTGGTTACCATACTGATTGGGATCGTAAAGCAAATGATAGCTTATATTCGTATATCGGTTCTGTAGACGATAAATTCCAAAACTCTATTTGGGCAATCTCTACAACATATAATACTGGCCCACATACAGTGATGGTTGCATACCAACAAAACAGTGGTAATGCTGGTTACGACTATGGTCTTGGTAAAGGCGTAGGTGACGGTCACCAAACGATTTACATGCCAAACTCATACCTTTCTGACTTTATCGGTAACGATGAAAAATCAGCTCAGCTTCAATACAGCCTTGATTTTGGTAGCTTCGGCGTACCAGGCTTAAGCTGGACAACAGCATTTGTCTACGGCTGGGATATCGACACAAACGCAGCAGTTAAAAATGCTGGTGGCGATGTAATTGGTCGTGTACGTACAGCAGACAATGCAACTGAGCGTGAATTCTTCAACCAAGTGAAGTACACAGTTCAATCTGGTTTTGCTAAAGATGCAAGCTTACGTTTACGTCACTCTTATTACCGTGCAAGCGATGAATACCAATCTGGTTACATCGGCGATACGAATGAATGGCGTATCTGGCTCGATATTCCTGTGAAATTATTCTAATTCGCAGTCGATTTCATCGAGTTATAAAAAAACCTCCATTCATTGAATGGAGGTTTTTTTATCGACCAGATTAGATTTTATAATCTATAAAACCTCATTAAATCGTTTTATTACTTCTTCGCAGCTTCGATTGCTTTAAGTACTTCTGCTTTAGCAACATCAGCACCTTCCCAACCACTGATTTTTACCCACTTACCAGGTTCTAAGTCTTTGTAATGAGCAAAGAAATGTTCAACTTGGCTGATCAATAATTGTGGAAGATCAGTATATTCTTGAACATCTTTGTAAAGTGGAGATAATTTTTCGTGTGGAACAGCGATTAATTTCGCATCGATACCACCATCATCTTCCATTTTTAATTTACCCACTGGGCGGCAACGGATTACAGAGCCAGCAGCAACAGGATGTGGAGTTACAACAAGCACGTCTAATGGGTCACCATCTTCAGACAATGTATTTGGTACATAACCATAGTTTGCTGGGTAGAACATTGCTGTACCCATGAAACGGTCTACAAATAATGCATCTGAATCTTTGTCGATTTCGTATTTAATCGGCGCTGCGTTTGCAGGGATTTCAATGATGACATAGATGTCGTTTGGTGCGTCTTTACCCGCAGGAATATTGCTATAACTCATATCAACACTCGTATATATTGTGAAGTCAGATGTAAATCGGACAGATTATAACGTGAATACAATAAAAATGATGCTAGATAAACTGAGAGCTAGCGTTTTTTATCCCTAGCATGTCTCATATCATTTTGATGGTAATCACAAATAGGAAAATTGGACAAAGCAGCGAAAAAAACCAAATAATGGAACGCAAAGTCGCTAGATTTGCTAAATAACAAATCCCGTAGATCACTCGAAATACGATATATGCCCAACCTAGAGTCAGAATGAACCACTCTGGTATGACCATATATTCTGCCATTAAAATTGCAGCAATAAATAGCGGTAAGCTTTCAAAGCTATTTTGCTGTACAGCATTCGCTCTTGCCGCTAAACCTGTCGTTTTGGCCAAAAAATCTCGAGGATTTTGATTGTCTTGCGCTTGGAAACCACCTTTTGATTTTGCAATCAAGGTAAAAACATACGGCAACAAACATGCGACGATAATAATCAAAATAATGCCGCTAATACCTTGCATGCTGACATCCATCATTTGAAGTTCTTCTGATCATGCTATCATAACTTACAATTTATTGAACTTTCATTTGCGCTTGTTCAACAAGCGTTTCTTTTACACAGCAAGTTTGTGCAAAAGTTGTGTCTTTTCATACTGTTTTAAGGTCATTCTATGCAACAGCAAGATCATAAAGAAATGTTTGATGTGCTTGCACAACAACGCCAACATCAGCTTTTGGTTGATCGTGTACTCAAAGTCGTTTTGCCTATTGTCGCCTTTCTGCTGAGTGTGATTTGTGCAAATCTGAATTGGCAATCGACACTCGGCACTTTTGTGATCCTCACCATCGCTTTCTATGCAGTTGGCATTTATCGTTTGACGCTTTGGCATTGGTTAACTGTGATTGCCATCTATGCTGTTGTAGATAATTATTTTAGTTTTAATGGCATTGATCCAACTCGATTACGCTTTCAATTGGCCACTATGCTGGTTTTTGTCGGCATTGTAGGGATTGGTCGTCCTTATATTGACCGATGGCTTATGAAATCGAATAACCCAAAATAAAAATAAAATAAAAAAACGCCGCAATTGCGGCGTTTTTTTAGCGTCCCTGCTTGAGCAGGAGGCTAAGCTTATTAAGCTGGTTTACGTAAATCTTTACGTAAGATTTTACCAACATTTGATTTTGGCAATTCTTCCATAAATTCAACATAACGTGGGCATTTATAGCCTGTTAAGTTTTGTTTCGCATAAGCAAGAATTTCTTCAGTCGTTAAAGATGGATCTTTCTTCACGATGAATAATTTAGGTACTTCACCTGATTTTTCATCTGGCACGCCAATCGCAGCAACTTCCAATACTTTTGGATGTTTCGCGATAACTTCTTCAATTTCACTTGGATAAACGTTGAAGCCAGAAACTAAGATCATGTCTTTCTTACGATCTACAATCTTGAAGTAACCACGCGTATCCATAACACCGACGTCACCTGTACGGAAGAAACCATCTTTGGTCATTACCTTTTCAGTTTCATCAGGACGGTTCCAATAACCTTTCATGACTTGAGGGCCACGGATTGAAATCTCACCTTGTTCACCTTGTGCCACTTCATTACCATCATCATCAAGCAATACAACTTCAGTTAATGGCAATGGAATACCAATCGTGCCACTGAATTCAGTTGTTGCAGGTGGGTTCGCAGTCGCAACTGGCGAAGTTTCAGATAAACCATAACCTTCAATAATGATTGTGCCTGTAACTTTTTTCCATGCTTCAGCAGTTGATGGCAACACAGCCATACCACCGCCCATAGCCATCTTCAATTTGCTGTGATCAAGTTGTTTAAACTCTTCGTTGTTCACTAAAGCATTAAACAAAGTGTTTACAGCTGGGAAGAATGATGGTTGGTATTTACGTAATTCACCAACTACAGCAGGTAAATCACGTGGGTTAGGAATCAAGATATTTGCTTGGCCCTTGTACATACCATAAAGTGCGCACACCATGAATGCAAAGATGTGATAGAGCGGTAATGCACACACGATACGATCATCTTTAGCGCCATCGCCTGTACCAAATTTGCTTGAGAAAATACCATCACATTGCAATAGGTTCGATACAAGGTTACGGTGAGTTAACTCAGCACCTTTAGAAACACCTGTTGTACCGCCTGTATATTGCAATACAGCCGTATCACTTAACGTCAAGCTTGGGCGTTTATAGTTGCTAGGGTTAGCTTTGTTTAAAGCCGTGTTGAATTTCACATGACCTGGAATATTCCAAGCAGGGATTTGCTTACGTACTTTGCGTAAAACAAAGTTTACAATTGTTCCTTTCAATGTACCGAGCATGTCACCAACAGAAGCAACCACAACATGCTTCACAGGTGTTTTACCAATAATGCTTTGGTAAACGCTAGCAAAGTTTTCAATGATCACTAATGCTTCAGCACCAGAGTCATTTAACTGATGTTCAAGCTCACGCGCTGTATAAAGTGGGTTTACATTGACAAGTACTAAACCAGCACGGAATACACCAAGAGCAACCACAGGATACTGGAAAACGTTCGGCATCATCACCGCAACACGTGTTCCTTTTGCCAAGCCAAGGCTTTGTAAATATGTCGCGAATTTACGGCTAGCGACTTCTAATTCATTGTACGTTAAAACTTTATCCATGAAGATAAAGGCATCACGTGAACCAAATTTTTGGAAATTGCGTTCAAAAATATCAACAAGTGAGGTGTTTTCAGCAGGCAGCGCAACTGTTTCTGGAATTCCTGTCTTTTGGTATTCAGCAAACCAAATCTTTTCCATAATGCCATTATCTCCGAGTGGTAATCCTTAAAAATGTAACAACGTTACTTTCCATGACAAAACATTTTTTTTAACTTTTTGCATTGCCCTGTCAATCTATTCAAACAATATGAATACATTTCATATATAACGTATTTGTGACACAGAATACTAGCCTTATCTCTGAATGAAGAGTCTATTTGCTTTTTGATATCCCCGTGGTAAAAGTTGCCCCTTTGTTGCTCTTTTTCCTATATATTTTTGGAGATCATCCCCTTTCAGTTTTAGATGCTGTTGTCCTGCAGCGACTTGGATTATTTCATCTAAATTCAGGGTTGTCATGGATAAAATTTGCTCTTTTTCATCAAGTTGTATCAACTTATTACCTTTACCCTTATTCAGTACAGGTAACTCTGCTAAATCAACAATAAGCAAACGACCTGATGAACTCAGGATTGCAACATGCGTTGCTTGATGAATTGGCAACAATGGTAAAGCTGTTGCTTTGTCCGTTACTGTTAAGAAAGCCTTACCCGCTTTTGCATTAGTATCAAGCTGTGCAATTTGCGTTTTAAAACCATAACCTTTGGTGCTCGCTGCAAGAATGTCATGGCTGTTATCACCTGTTAACACTTGGATAAATGACACACCACTGGCTGGCGCTAATTTAGAACTAAGCGGTTCACCAAGTCCTCGAGCAGAAGGCAAGCTGCTGATTGGTAACGCATAACTACGCCCCGTCTCATCTAAGAAGTAGACTCGCTGGTTGGTTTTACCCACTGCATGACTGAGATATTGGTCACCTGCACGATAATTTAAATTCGCTGCATCGACTTCACCACCTTTCGCAGCACGTACCCAGCCTGCCTCTGAGAGCACAACTGTGACCGTTTCTGCTGGCAATAAATCTTGCTCTTTAATTTGTACCGCCTCTGCACGCGCAACAATTGGAGAACGACGATCATCACCAAATTTCTTCGCATCTTCTTTTAATTCATTGATGATCAGATTTTTTAATGATTCTGGATTTGCCAATTGCTCACGAATAATCGCCGCTTTAGCTTCTAACTCTTCCTGCTCACGGCGAATTTCCATCTCTTCAAGTTTCGCCAAATGACGAAGTTTGAGTTCTAAAATCGCTTCGGCTTGAATATCGTCAATACCAAAATGTTGCATCAATACTGGTTTCGGTTGATCTTCTTCACGAATGATTCGAATCACAGTATCAATATCGAGGTAAGCAATTAAAAGACCTGCCAAGATATGTAAGCGTTTTTCGATTTTATTTAAATGGTATTGCAAACGACGTGTCACTGTTTGCTTACGAATCTCAATCCATTCCAACAAAATACGACGAATCGATTTAACTTGCGGACGCCCATCAGCACCAATCATGTTTAGATTGACGCGATAGCTCGACTCTAAATCTGTCGTAGCAAATAAATGACTCATCACCGTTTCTGCATCGACACGATTAGAACGTAGTACGATCACCAAACGGGTTGGATTCTTATGATCAGATTCATCACGGACATCACTCACCAAAGGCAATTTCTTGGCAATCATCTGGTCTGCGATTTGGGTAATCACTTTAGAACCTGAAACTTGATACGGCAGTTCAGTAATGACTATTTCATTTTTATCGACAGCGTATACCGCACGCATACGGTAACTACCACGACCTGTGGTTTGAATTTTTAATAATTCATCAGGTGGGGTAATAATTTCAGCTTTCGTTGGTAAATCTGGAGCAGGAATATATTCTGCTAACTTTTCATCTGTGGTTTCTGGATTACGAATCAACGCAATCGTACCTTTCACCACTTCACGTAGATTATGCGGTGGAATATCAGTTGCCATCCCGACAGCAATACCTGTGGTACCATTCAACAAAATATTTGGAATACGTGCAGGTAAAGTAATTGGTTCTTTCATTGAACCATCAAAGTTATCTTGCCACTCACTTGTACCTTGCCCGAGTTCACTCAGCAATAATTCACTATAAGCAGAAAGTTTGGCTTCGGTATAACGCATTGCCGCAAATGATTTTGGATCATCAGGCGAACCCCAGTTACCCTGCCCTTCAACCAATGGATAACGATAGCTAAATGGTTGTGCCATCAACACCATAGCTTCATAACAAGCTGAATCACCATGCGGATGATATTTACCCAGTACATCACCGACGGTACGTGCAGATTTTTTGGGCTTACCTGTCGATTTTAAGCCCAGCTCGCTCATCGCATAAACAATACGACGCTGTACAGGTTTTAAACCATCACTGATATGCGGCAATGCACGATCCATAATCACGTACATGGCATAGTTCAAATAAGCTTGTTCTGTGAATTCAGCTACGGAACGGTTTTCGGTTGCATGATGTGCAAGGCTGGTCATTTCAGCGAGTCATCCAAAATCATTTATTATCGTCAATGTTTTGTATGCTATGTGGATGAAAGCGTTGTGACAAGCCCTTGTTGTTGTTTAAACGTCAAATGGTGTCATACGAAAAAGTTAATTATCTTAATTTTTCATAAATTGCCATAAACGACAATAAATTCAGCATCACTTAGCTGCTCATTCCACCAAGTGATTACTAATCCCAAGAAATTATTTATTTGAGAGTTATTCGTTTGAATTTTCTTTATCTCATTTAAAATACAGAGACTCGTTTCATGATCAAAATAGTTTTCGCCACACATATCAAAAGAAGATTGTAGATTAGAAGCTGACACAGCTTGGAAAACTTTTAGGATGCAATCAAAATCCTGTACTGGAATAAAAATATCATTTGAACTAGTTTTAGTACCTTCAGATTCAGCCCAAAGAATAAACCCTATTTCATTCTTTATTTTTTTTCGATTTTCACGTGTTGTAAGAAGTATCACTTGTGACTTAATCTTTCTAATTGACTGTTCAACATCAAAATTACAATGCAGATAAATCTCCTGTGCTACTGAAATTTGGCAGTCAGTCATCTGAATTATTTTTTGAATATTATCTTTATGGTAACCAACGATCGCAGCAGATACATCATTTTGATTTTCTTTTAAAAGCTTTATCGCATATGCAAGCGGAATAGAGAACTCATTTCTTATTTGCTCAATTTTTTCTCTATCCATTTTAATCTCAATGCTCATCTGTCGAAGATGCCGATTCCGCATCATCTTCTTGATAAATAAATTTCGGCATTTCCAAACCAAAATAAATTGCGATCAAACGTAAGGTAAAACCAAAAACTAAAGTGAAAATTACAGTTAAATCATGTGGCAGACCAAGCTCTAAACACACCCAATAGCAAATGACCGCTACGAAAGAAATACTCGCATAAAGTTCACGGCGGAACACCAACGGTACATCATTACACAAGATATCACGCAGAATACCACCCGACACCCCTGTTAATACGCCTGCCACCGCAGATACCACAAAACCATGCCCCATCGATAAGGCAATCTGGCAACCAATGATGGTAAAGCCAATTAAACCGAGAGCATCCAGTACGAGGAAGATATTACGTAAATGACGCATCCATTTAGCAATAATGATCGTTACAAATGCAGCCGCACAAGTAAGTACCAAATACTCAGGATGCTTCACCCATGTCAATGGATAATGCCCCAACAACACATCTCGGACTGAGCCACCACCTAGAGCCGTCACGCAGGCAATCAGTACCACACCAAACCAATCCATACTACGTCGGCCCGCTGACAGCGCTCCTGTCATCGCTTCTGCAGTAATGGCAATAATATAAATAACGGTGAGTAACATCTGCCTACATCCTAAATCAGGCGTAAAAGTGTGCGCTATTTTAAGACAAACTTAGATGAATTGTGCACAACATTGCTTAAATTTTTTCCCCGAACCACAAACACAAGGCTGTTTCATCGTGGTTGGCATATCCAAGGTTGGATCAAGAAAATACCAGCGCTGTTGATGCAAAACAAAATGTGAAATTTCATGATGAATATGCTGCTGTTTACCATCTTGATTTTGATCACAGTAATGCGCTTTGAACTCGACCAAGGCGTGCGTTTTATCGAGCTTTGGCTGATGTTGCAACACTTCTAATTTCAACCATTGATTTGATTTACTCCAATCTGCAATCGCTGCACGATCTAAATAAGCCTGCTGCCCAGTCGCAGTGGTCGACAAAATATAATCCACTTGTTGCAAAGCAAAGGCACTATAACGAGAACGCATTAACTGCTCTGCATTTTGTGCATACTGCTGCTCTAAATGCAAAGGCTGACAACATTCAGCATATAAGCCGCGCCCACATGGACAATTTTTTAGCAGTGTCATGGTTCTTTCCCAAATAAAAATAGCCTTGGGATCAATCATAAACTATTTAAGTTTCGTCTATGAAAACCCAAGGCTATTCGCTATTACAAATTACTTTTTCACGTACAGCATAGCTGTTCAGACAAAGTGTTGAGGCGTTGTTTAATCTCGCTCTGGCTTGTCTTTAGCGATGATGCGCACTTTTTCAATTTTATGCCCATCCATCGTCACCACTTCAAATAAGTAACCATCCGCTTCAACCGTCTCACCATTTTCAGGTAAACGACCTAAATGGAACAAGATATAACCCGATAAAGTTGAATATTCTTCACTTTCATCAACCAAGTCTTTGCCCAATAACAATGAAACGTGACGAATATCGGTTGAACCTTCTAATAGAGTTGAACCATCTTCTAGGCTTTCAGCCGCAGCTTCCAGTTCATCCTCATCAGGGAATTCACCTGCAATCGCCTCTAATACATCAATCGGCGTTGCAATCCCTTCAATCGAACCATATTCATTCAACACAATTGCCATTTGTAATGGTGCTTGACGTAATTGCTCCATCACCATCAACACTTGCGCATTTTCATGAACAATCAACGGTTCACGTAAATGCTTAGCAAAATCAATTGCGCCTGTTTCGATGTATTCATTCAGTACTTTATGCGTCAGGACAATACCTTCAATATTGTCTAACTCACCGCGTGCCACGATCAAACGCGAATGGGTCATTGCCATTAAACGTGCTTTTAACTCGTCAGGTTCAGCCTCTAAATCTAACCACTCAAGCTCAGGACGCGGCGTCATCACCGACTTCACTGGACGTTCAGATAGACCTAAAACACCTTGCACCATGACACTGTGGTACACACCATTGTCTTCGTCAAAAACTTCTTTGGCATAAGCTTGTGTTGCCAGAACATCTTCAGCTTCGTTGTTCTGCCCTTCACTGCCTTTACCACCGAGCATCCGCAAAACGGCTGACGCGGTGCGATAACGTAAGTCTGTTGTCGTCACGAGTTTCTCTTGGTTACGGCGCATAGTTTGATTAACCATCTCGACCAATACAGAGAAACCAATCGCTGCGTATAAGTAACCTTTAGGAATATGGAAGCCAAAACCTTCAACCACCAATGAGAAACCAATCATCATTAAGAAGCCAAGACACAGAATCACCACTGTTGGATGCTTATTGACAAAGTCCATCAGCGGTTTTGATGCCCAAAGCATAATACAAACAGCAATAATCATTGCCAGCATCATTACACTTTTATCTTTAACCATTCCCACAGCAGTAATGACACTATCTAAAGAAAAGACAGCATCCAAAACTACAATCTGAACAATAACCATCCAGAACGTCGCATGTACGGGGTTTTCTTCTTTTAGTGTTTGGTGTCCTTCGATTCGTTCATGTAACTCCATTGTGCCCTTAAATAATAAGAACACACCACCAAATAATAGGATCAAGTCACGACCAGAAAAAGCATGATCAAAAATATGGAACAATGGTTCAGTGAGTGTCACCACCCATGCGATAGCAGCAAGTAGTCCTAAGCGCATGAATAAAGCGAGAATCAAACCAACGCGACGCGCAGTATTACGTTGTTCAGGTGGCAGCTTTTCAGCTAAAATTGCAATAAAAACAAGGTTATCAATACCCAATACAATTTCGAGCACCACCAAAGTTGCTAAACCTACCCATGCAGCGGGGTCAGACATCCATTCCAGAATCATTGATGTGACTCCTCGGCTAAATCAGCAATATTTTTATCAAGTGGAAAGTTTAAAAGATCGGCAGGCGTCGCCAAAACATTTTTTTTAGGAAATAAGAATAAAGCGGAGCAACAACAACCACTACTCATAAAGGGACATGAATTAATAAAAGGATTTTCAGTATAGGCAAGATTCCAGTGAAATTCATCTATTTTATGTGGATGTTTTTTGCAAATTCTTTCTCGCAATGACAAATAGGCATTGTATGTAAAATGTGCATAAAACTGTCATAAAAGTGATTTAGCCTAGACAAGCACAATGAAAATGATAAGGTGAAAATAAACGAAATGAATAGTGTATTAAGAATGACTGAAAATAAAACCATTACTCTCCCAAAAACGACTCAACCTCTTATTGCTTTATATTGCGGTTCACGTACAGGCAATAAACCTATTTATCGTGATAAAGCCATCGAACTCGCTCAACACATTGCCAATCAAGGTTTTGGTATCGTTTATGGCGGTGCAAGTATCGGCTTAATGGGACAAGTCGCCGATACCGTACTGGAACATAGCGGTGAAGTGGTTGGTGTAATTCCTGAATTTATGTTGGATTATGAAATTGCCCACAGTAAACTCACTGAACTGCATATTGTAAAAACCATGCATGAACGTAAAGCGCTTATGGCTGAACGTGCAAATGCATTTATTGCATTACCTGGTGGTCTTGGAACTTTCGAAGAGATTCTTGAAATCGCGACATGGGGACAGCTCAACCAACACCAAAAACCTATGATTATTTATAACGTGAATCGTTTCTATGACGCACTGATCGCACAGCTGGATCATGCTGTCGAAGAAGGTTTTTTACCTCCACAACATCGTGCGAAAGTAATCATCTGCGATACGCTTGAACAAATTTCAAGTGTCATCAAAAATCTAAGCACACCAACACATATCGAAGTTTAAGCAAAAATAGATAAAAAAAGCGGATCATTTGATCCGCTTTTTTGGGTTTACTCTACTGCACGTTGATTTGGTAAATTGCAGTTGAACCACTCACTTCATTGCCCACCACCAAAAGCGGCTTACCGTTTGGTGCATCTTTAGCTGCAATAAAAATTAATCCTTCTGGCCCTAAATCACCTTGTTTCGCTGTATCTGCCTCAGCAAAGTTACGTGTGCTGAAATATTCAATAAACTTCGGCTGATTTGGCGTGCTGATGTCATACACCATAATGCCACTCATACGCTCTAAACCAATAAATGCGAAGGTCTTTTTGCCAATAGCACCCACCGCAATTCCTTCAGGTTCAGGCCCTTTATTATCACTACGGTCATCAAATGCAGCTTCTTCGTGATCACTGTTAAAATACGCTGGGAACAATTCTGCTGTTTTCTTCTCAAACTCACTGCCTGAATCCCAAACGAGCTGACCTTGTGTATTCCAAATGCTAAATGAACGTGCACCATATGCATAAAGCTTGTCATAGGTTAATAAACCGTTGGCATCTAACTTTGGCGAACCATCAGCATTGGTTTGATAACCCATATTCCATGCGATATTCAAACGCCCGAGATTTGGGTCTTTACGGCAATCACCCGCTTCAGTCGCTGTTGCGCCGCAGTAAGCAAAAGTGACTGGGTTGAGTTTTGCACCTTTCACACCATTCACAAACTTCTGTAAATGCGCAGGATAATCACCGTCTGCATTGAAACCTTTGCTATTAAACAAATGTTTCATTCGAATATTTTCAACATAACCTTTGGTCATGTCTCCTGCAAAATAAGCATCTTCATCAGCCAACCATTCACGGCTATCGCCTTCATTTGCAGTAACTAAATAGGTTTGCCCATTGGCTTGATAATTGGCAATCGAATCAGGTTGGTACATACCTACCAGACCTGCCCACGTTTTAATATTGATCAATCCATCTTTATCACTGACATCTAACTCATTGCCCACTTGACCATGATCTTTGTAACCCAATGGGTAAATGTCCGTTACTTTTTGCTGTGCAAGATCAATGCGTGCGATTGCGTTATTTTCCTGCAAAGTCACCCATGCAGTTTTGCTGTCAGCAGAGACCGTGATGTATTCAGGCTCTAAGTCTTGAGCAACGGTTGCATTTGGCCCAAAAATACGCACACCTTTTGCAATCAAATCGGCTTTTTGGTTATTCCATGCTTTAAAATCAGCAACACCCGCTTTCGGTTGTTGAATATTACGCACATCAATAATGCTGACCGAACCTTCAGGATCAATAGAATAATCATAATTCGGTTCGGCTTCATTTGCGACCAGTACCGTATTGCCATCAGGGCTAAAAGTCACCATATCAGGCAATGCACCGACTGCAACTTTGCTGATAAAACTCAAATCCTTCGCATTGAAGAATGCAACAATTCCTGCATTTGTTTTATTGGCTGCTTGAACTGCAATCGCAACAATTCCATTTTTCACTGCGACACTATTTACTTCTGAATCTGTCAAATAGGCGCGTGCAGAAAGCTCTGCGATATGCACAGGCTTTTCAGGTGCTGAGACATCTAATACATCAACCAAACCTTTTTGGGCATTTACGACAAATAGACGTTTGGTTGCTGCGTCATAAGCAGGAATTTCCGCAGCGCTTTGAGCAAATATATTGGTTTCATATCGACCCAATAAACTGAGTTTAATCGTCTCAGGTGTAGGTTCAACGACTTCAGGCGTATTGTTGTGGTTGTCATTATCATCATTACAAGCAACCAACCCCACAGACAGCATTGCTGCCAATAAAACTGAAATCTTAAATTTCATGCTCAATTTCCATACAATTCTTTTATATGGCTAATCTAGTGTTGTGAGGTGCAAGTTCGATGACACTTTCATGTCAGTTCAATGACGACTCTTTGACAATTTTTGGCTTTATTTCAAGCCGAGTTGCTTTAAACTAAAGCTGACTTTTCATTCGTCACAACTTATGACAACGACCACGCATCAAGCTGTACAACCTGAATTTCGACTGTTGGTATTTTTGGTGTCGATTGGCTTTTTTATGCAAGCCTTGGATACCACGATCGTTAATACTGCTATTCCAGCGATGGCAGTACAACTCAATGAAAATCCCTTGCAAATGCATGGTGTCATTGTGGCCTATGTCTTATCCGTTGCAGCTTGTATTCCGTTAAGTGGCTGGTTGGCGGATCGCTTTGGTATTCGTAATATTTATCTCAGCGCAATGGTCATTTTCAGCTTGGCTTCTCTGGGCTGTGGTTTATCTCAAAACTTAGAACAACTGCTATTTTTCCGTGTGATTCAAGGCATTGGCGGTGCATTATTGATGCCTGTCGGACGTTTGGCGCTACTCAAATTGATTCCCCGTTCGCAATTCTTGTCAGCGATGAGCTTAATGAGCTTAGCAGGTTTGCTTGGGCCATTAATGGGCCCCTCCTTAGGCGGTTGGTTGGTCGAGGTCAGCACATGGCATTGGATATTCCTGATTAACATTCCGATGGGTATTCTCGGGATGATCATGACTCTGAAAGTCATGCCGAATCAGAAAGAGCCTACAGTAAAACATTTCGATTTGAGCGGTTTTATTTTATTGATGGTTGCCATGGTTGGACTATCTCTCGGGATCGAAAACATTGCCTCACCGCAGTATTCACACTGGGTCAGTCTAAGTCTGTTAATCGTTGGGGTGATTGCAACCTGTAGCTATGCCTATCATGCACATAGCCATCAAAATGCACTATTCCATGGACGTTTATTCCGCTACAAACTCTATTCGATCGGCGTGCTTGGCAACTTCTTCGCACGCTTAGGTAGCAATGCGATTCCGTTTCTTTTGCCATTGATGCTACAAGTTGCTTTTGGTTTTGAACCATTTATCACGGGTTTAATGATGATCCCTGCTGTTTTGGGTTCTTTATTCTCGAAGCCAATTGTTCGCCCCTTAATTCAGCATGTCGGCTATCGTCGTTTCTTACTGACCAATACGGTGCTAGTCGGATTATGTATCATCAGTTTTTCGTTGATGACAGCGGCAACTCCCCTTTGGCTGAAAGTGCTACATCTATTTATTTTTGGGACTTTAAATTCACTGCAATTTGTTGGGATGAATACATTTACCTTAAAAGATTTGCCACAACAAGACGCCAGTAGTGGCAATAGTTTCTTATCAATGATCATGATGTTATCCATGAGTATGGGCGTGGCGTTAGCAGGTACACTGATCAATACATTTGAGCAACATTTTACAACAGCGACCATCGACACCGCATTTCATGCCACATTGATCACACTTGGCTGTATCAACATCATTACAGCACTTGTGTTTTGGCAGATTCCCAAAGACACAACAGACTAAAAAGAACGATCAACCCAACACCCACAATGACAATAAGGAAAACCACATGATCATCCCGCGATATTGGGCTGAAGCGAAAACTAAAATGAAATTTGAAGGCCGACAATATACGATTAAACGCTTTGGTTGGTCGGATCAAAACTTAGAAGCTGCTCAACAACATGCTGAACAACGTGTTGCAGAAGCCACTGAACAACTTAAAAAAGACAAAGAAATTCGCCGACTCGATCATAAAGTCGCTTATAACGGTGCTGAAGGTTTACCGATTCGAGAGGAAATTATTGCCCAACAGGATGATGTCATCATTACCCGAAATAGTTACGGAGCGTTATGCCTCAATACACCTGATGTGTTATTTGCTGATGTTGATCTGATCCATCATCCTAGCTCGAAGCTTGCTACAATTGTATTTTTTACATTGCTCAGCTTGAGCGGCCTGTGTGCGATTTACTTGAGTTCTTGGTGGATCTTCGGCTTTGGATGTGTCATCGCATTATTTATAACTGGCCTGATCAGTAAATGGTTATTCCATATTCAATCCAAATTTACAGGCACACCAGCACAACGTGCCTTAGAAAAAATCCGTCACTTCTCACAACAACATCCTGATTGGCATTTACGCGTCTATCGTACGCCGAATGGTTATCGCATTTTAGTTATGCATCAAACTTTTGATCCTCGGGGCGAACAAGCACAAAACTTATTCCAAGCCATTTCAACGGACAGTTGTTATGTCCTCATGTGCAAAAATCAAAATTGTTTTCGTGCTCGCATTAGTCCCAAACCTTGGCGTATCGGAGTTGAACGCTTGCGACAAGGGATATGGCCCGTTCAGCAAGAACGAATTGCACAACGAGCAGATTGGGTTCAAAACTATCAACAACATGCTCAAAATTATGCATCCTGTAGATTTATAGAACAATTTGGTCACCAACTCAGCCATCCCAAAGCGAAACGCGTACAATTACTGCATGATCAATATTGTAAATCTGATACTCAACTCGAAATCGCATAACTGAACAACCATGACCAAGACAAAACCGAAACAACGACTTTCCCAGTATTATCCAACGCTCACCAGTGTAGGTTTAGCACTCATGCTTGGATTAGTGAGCTATTTCGGTTTGTTCTACCAACAGAAAGCATCTGCAAAAGATTATTCAATTCGTGGTTTTGATGTATCTCATCATCAAGGTGATATTGATTGGAAAAAAATTTCACCGCAGCATTATCAGTTTGTTTACCTCAAGGCGACTGAAGGTGGTGACTTTAAAGATCGAAAATTTCAAGAAAACTGGCTAAAAGCGCGTGAACAGGGTTTACATGTCGGTGCCTATCACTTCTATCGTTTATGTCGCGATGGGCAAGTTCAAGCAGAAAATTTTATAGCGACTGTGCCCAATAAAACGGATGCATTACCGCCTGTCATCGATCTCGAATATGACAGTAATTGTATTAATACCTATACCAAAGAGCAGTTGCTTAAAGAAATCCAAGTGATGCATGACCAACTTCAGAAGCATTACGGTAAACAGCCCATTTTTTATATTTCTAAAAGCTTTTATCACATCGTATTGATGGGCAATTTTAATCAAACACCTTTATGGGTGAGAGATTATGAATCAAAACCTGAACTGAAAGATGGTCGAAAATGGATGTTTTGGCAGTATACCAGTCAAGGTAAAATTCAAGGCGTACCTAAAGCAGTGGACTTAAATGTCTATGCAGAATCACCAAAAGAATGGTTTCTGTTTTTAAAAGAACAAGGCATTCAAGATGGCAAATGAACTGCGCAAAATCATTCATATCGATATGGATGCCTTTTATGCATCAGTCGAACTCAGAGATCGCCCTGAGCTTAAAGACTTGCCTGTGGTCATTTCCTCTCACCATCCTCGTGCCGTCATCGCAGCAGCGTCCTATCCTGCCCGTGTATTTGGCTTACGCTCAGCAATGTCGATGGGACAGGCAAAAAAGCTCTGCCCTCAAGTTGTGGTGATCGAACCACATTTTGAAAAATATCGTGAAGTTTCAGCTCAAATTCATCAGATTTTCCAACAATATACAGCGCTCATTGAACCACTATCTTTAGATGAAGCTTATTTAGATGTCACGGAAAATTTAAAAGATATTCCGAGTGCAACGGAAGTTGCGACACAAATTCGGGCTGATATTTTTGCCGTTACGGGGCTGACCGCCTCTGCGGGTGTTGCTCCAAATAAGTTTTTGGCAAAAATTGCATCGGACTGGAATAAACCCAATGGTTTGTTTGTGATTAAGCCCCATCAAGTCCTAAAATTTATCCAAGATTTAGCGCTGAATAAAATTCCTGGAGTCGGTAAGGTTACTCAAGAAAAACTCAATCAGCTCAATCTTCATACGCTTGGTGATCTGCAACTAATTGAAGAAAATGTGCTGATTCATCATTTCGGTAAATATGGAAAGCAACTGTATTTATATGCGCAAGGCATTGATCATCGCCCTGTAAAAGCAGAGCGTGAACGCCAACAGATATCAAAAGAAATCACCTTCGATGATGACTATACCCTTGCTCAATGCCAACATGCTTGGCAACCGCTCAGTGAACAAGTTTGGCGCAGCCTGAATAAAAAACAACTTACAGCGCGTGGTGTAAACGTCAAATTAAAACTCAAGAATTTTCAGGTACTACAACACAGCAAGAGCTTTAAAAGTCCTTTGCAATCACAACATGATTTGCAACAAGTTGTGATTCAACTGCTCGAAGAAATGCATATAGATCCTGATTTTCAATTCCGCTTAGTCGGTGTTGGTGTATATCAACTTCAACAAGCTCAGGAAGAATCCCAACTTTCATTGTGGTAGTGCTGATTTTTTACACAAAAGCACAGCGCTCACTTAAATTTATGTTTGCTTTTTATCCAGTTTTCAGTACTCTAGGCAGCGCAGTAACTTTATCCTTGTTACCTGCCCATGCTAAAGAAATCCTCGCTTTTAGCATCTGCTCCTGTGGTTGGCGTGACGATCAAATCCGAATATTACAGGGCACTTTTGGTGTCCTTCATACATATTTCCACTAGCGATAAAAATTCTTAGAATCTTCTGCATTGCTCAATAAGTTCAGATAAACTCAATTTAATAAAATCAGAAAACGATTGATTACAACGAGATCATGAACCCTAAACAAATTCTTTGTGTTGAAGACGAAGCTGCGATTATTCTACCACTCCGTTATGCGCTTGAGCGTGAAGGATGGACTGTTCATTGGGCAAATACGGGTACTCAAGCTTTAGCAATGAGTGCATTACAAACTTTTGATTTTATTATTCTTGATGTCGGCTTACCTGATATGAATGGTTTTGAAGTGTGTAAACAACTTCGCAGAAAAGATCATACCCCTTTACTTTTTTTAACCGCTCGAGACGATGAAATTGATCGTGTTGTAGGGCTGGAAATTGGCGCTGATGATTATTGCAGCAAGCCATTTAGCGCGCGAGAAATCGTGGCGAGAATCAAAGCGATTTGGCGTAGAATGGAGATTCAAGCACAGCCTGTAACCGCATCACTTGAAATTCCTGAAACTGACGTTACTTTGCAATCGGCAACATGGTCATGTAATCCACAAGCCTTACAAATCCAATATCATGGGCAAATGTTGCAACTTACGCGATATGAATACCGCTTGTTATTTTTGCTAATTCAGCATCCTGAGCAGGTCTTTAGTCGCCAACAATTGATGGACCATATTTGGGAACACCCAGAGCATAGTTTGGAACGAACTGTCGATACACATATCAAAAGTTTAAGGCAAAAGCTCAAACAAATTACGCCAGACGATGACCCAATACGAACCCATCGAGGTTTTGGTTATAGTTTAATGAAGTTGGATTAAAACATGTCCATCTTTATTCGTATTTGGTTTTTCTTTAGTTTGGTGGTAGTACTGAGTCTCAGCTTTATTGCCTATACCCTCACCCAACAAGTCAAACCCAATGTACGACAAGTGGTTGAAGATACACTGGCTGAAAATGCCAATATTATTGCGCAACTCATTGCCGAAGATGTACATCAACAACAAGTAAATACCCTAGAGTTTGATCAGAAGATTCAAGCTGCATTATCGCGTCAACTTGATGCGACGATTTGGCAACATAAAAAAGAAGAAATTAATCAACAGCTTTATATTACTGATCAGCATGGCATTGTGATTTATGATTCAGAAGGAAAAGCTGTTGGACAGGATTATTCTCAATGGAATGACGTCTATTTAACCTTAAGAGGAAAATACGGCGCGCGCTCTACAGCAACTAACCCTAATGACCGCAATAGCAGTGTGATGCATATCGCCGCACCGATCATTTATAAACAACAGTTGCTCGGTGTGGTCAGTATTGGTAAGCCCAACCAGTCAGTACAGCCCTATATTGCTCGTGCAGAACAGCAATTGATTTATCAAGCACTTTGGATAGCAGCGCTCAGTCTTTTACTTGCCAGTATAGTGGCGTATTGGCTTAAACATAGTATTGATCGAGTCCGTCATTATGCGCAAGCACTTGCACCTGTGAATCAAGCCCCATTCTTTTATTCAGCCAAAGAACTCAATCAAGTGACCCAAGCACTCAGTGAAATGCGTGAAAAACTAGAAGATAAAGCCTATGTTGAAAATTACGTCAATACATTAACGCACGAGCTAAAAAGCCCACTGACTGCCATTCAAGCCAGTGCAGAGCTATTGCAAGATGATCTACCTCCAGCAGATCAACAGCAATTTGCACAACATATCATGCAGCAAAGTCAGCGCTTACAGTCTTTGATCGAACGAATGCTTTTATTAACGCGTTTAGAAAAAAATGATCATGCGCTTGAGTTCCAAACATTAGATCTCTGCCTATTATTAAGACAATGCTTTTTACAGCAAAATAGTGCCTTACAACTCAAAAATCTCCACATTCAACTGGAACTACCTGAACATTGCACCATTTATGCCGATTCATTTTGGCTCAAACAGGCGCTAAATAATCTACTTGATAATGCAAGGGACTTTTGCCCATCTGACGGAAAAATAGCAGTTCATCTCAAACAAGATCATACGAATCATCAGATCGAAATTTTATTTTTTAATGAGGGAGAGTCTATCCCTTCATACGCGATAAATCGTATTTTTGAGACATATTTTTCACTGCCTCGACCACATAATCAGCAACGTAGTACAGGGATTGGTTTAAGTATTGTTCAACACATTATTCAGCAACATCAAGGTAAAATTACGATTCAAAACATCTCTGCAAATACTCTCGATTTCTTAGAGAATCACCACTCTGGCGTACTGGTCACACTGACACTTCATATAAACTTCATATAAGCTTCAAATCTAGCGCATTCAAAACGCATATCACCTTGGAATACTTGTCATATCACTATGACAATGGAATCCACCATGCGCCGTAACTTTATTCATCTTAAAATCGGAGCAATTCTGTTCTTGATTTTCATTTTTTATATTGGACTTCTATTTATTTCCAATCTTGTTTCTGAACGTCAAAGCTATCAACAACAAGTAATCAATGATATTGCGAACGAACAAATTCGACCACAGCAAATCATCGCACCTTACTTAAAATTGCCCTATCAAGTCCAAACAACATGCACGGATGAGGAAAAGAAAACCTATAGCTGCAACCAAACTCTTTTTATTGTTCTAGGTGCAGAATCTACGGACTGGCGTGCGCAATTCAAAGTATCCGATAACACATATAAGCGCACAATTTACAAAGCGATTAGCTATCAAAATTCAATGTCAGGCAAAGGTTCTTTTAAAGCAATCGATAATAAATCTCAACGTCATTATCTATGGGACCAAGCCGAAATCATCTTCCCGATTCAGGATGCCCGTGGACTCAATGCTAAACCTATTCTAAACATTGAAAATAAGACCTATAAATTTGATTTTTATGAACAAAGTCAAGGAAGAAATAGCTTTGATTTAATGCATATTACCACTCAACAATATCCAGAACTGATTCAAAAATTTCAACAAGGTTTTAAGTTTAATCTACAGTTTGAACTTGAAGGACTCAGTGAATTTAGTTTTATTCCAACCAGCTATGAAATGACCTATCAAGCTCAAGGGAATTGGAGCGATGTAAAATATGATGGACAAAGTTTGCCATTTAAAAAACTCAATCAGAAAAACCACTTTCAGGCTGACTGGAAAAATATCGCATTAGGTAAGCGAAATTTGGATCGTATCGCCCTATGTGAAAATAGCCAATGTTTCTATCAAGCGCTAAATTCTAGAGAAAATCCAGACAATCAATATGAAAGTAATGCATCCAGAGCCAATATTTCTGGTATTTCTACTCAATTTCTAGACCCTGTAAACATCTATACACAAACAGATCGTGCCATTAAATATGGTGTTATGGTCATCATTATTACCTTTGGATGCTTCTTTTTATTCGAAGTTTTAAAACAACTAAAAATCCATCCCATCCAATATGCACTTGTTGCGATGGCACAAGGCGTATTCTTTGTTTTATTGCTTTCAATCAGTGAATACTATGCATTCGCTTGGGCATATCTGATCGCGGCAATCGCTTGTATTGGCTTAATCACATGGTATTTGTATTTCGTCGTTAAAGGATTTAAAGCCGCATTTTTATTTGGAGTTCTGCTAAGCATTTTGTACAGCATGATGTATCTATTACTGCAATCTAGCGGTAAGACCTTCTTATTTGGCTCCATCCTCTCCTTTATTCTCATCGCCTGCGTTATGTTCATTACACGTCATGTCAACTGGTATCAATCTGAACAACAAAGCACATAAATCATCATTGGGCGAAGCGATTTCGCCCATTTTTTCAAAATTGAAAAGGAATAATGATATGTATCACAGCGCTTATGCAACGATTAGTCAACTGAAACAACTGTGCCCTCTGCATAGCTCAATCGCGACCTGTTTAAATCAACTACGATATGCCAATATTCAATTTTTAAATTTGGGCAGCTTGATTGTCTGTCCACAACAACGCTGTGCTTTATTTTTCTATCAACGTCACTTGATGGAAATACAAGCTTTTAGGATTTGACTTAAAACAAATTTACACTCTAGGTTTATCTCATCTATTACAATCAAACAAAATCTATTCTTATTAGGAACATAAAATGTCTGTGCAACGACTACATGTCACCTCTCGTTTTTGTGAAGTCGCAATCTCAGGAAATTTAGTTCATTTGGCAGGTCAGCTTGCAGATGATACCAGTGTAGATGCTGCTGCACAGACACAGCAGACCTTAGACAATATTGATCGTTTACTTGCAGAAGCAGGAACAGATAAAACACATATCTTATCCGTGCTGATTTTTTTAAAAGACATTGAGAAGGATTATGCAGCCATGAATGCAGTATGGGATGCGTGGATTGCTGAGGGACACCCCCCAGCACGTACCTGCGTAGAATCTAAACTGTATGCACCTGATGTTTTAGTTGAAATGACGGTCACAGCCGTGAAGCCAGATTAAGACTTTGCAGCGAACATATTATATTTCATGATATGTTCTGCTTGTACCATACCTGTTGATACTGTCGAAATTGTGGTATTTGGTTCTAATGGATCAGATACCAAATCATCACGTAACTCTTGCTCGGTTGGAATACTGCTATAACGCAAGACTCGATAACCAGCCAGCTCAAGCAAACTATCTTGGTAATGTTTTTGATGAAGGCGGTTCACATAAGACTCGTCGACAATCTCAATCACAACCAAAACCTGATGTTGTTGATCTAATACAACGAAATCAGCAACTAAACCTTGATATTTACGGCGCGTATGAGCGTATTTTGTCGTTAATAATGCATCAAAAGACACATGCGCTAAAATCGTATGTCTTGGTAACACAGCCTGAAGACGCATCAAGGTGATCTGTTCTGAAATGGTGAGAATACCACGTCTCTTTAAGGGGCTGTCTTGACGTTGATTTTGATGTAAACGCCGAAGCACAAGTGCTGCAATTAGCAGCAATCCTACTATTGTTATGAAATAATACATTTCTAACCAATCCTTTAGATTTTTTATAATCATTTTGGCTTTGATGCCAATTTTTTTAATCAATACTTTTTTAGTCAAAAGCAAGCGATAGCAAAGTCATTTTAGCAATACAAACTTAAAATTATTCATCCTTTTTTACAAGCCGACCAAAGTCGTAAAAGTTTGCTGCCCCTTTATTTATAATCATCGAGCAGTAAATATTCAAGTTGATATTGTCAGTATATGTTTCTATTGCGTTATGAAAAATTAAAGCAGATGTGACACAACTCACAATATTACTTAAAAAGAAGGCATTCTATTGAATGCCTTCTTTTGTTCAGTTAGCGCTGTGCTTTGGCTTTTTGTTTAGGCTTTCCTGAAAATGGTCTTTTCTCACCTGTTTCGCGAGGCGGCAAACCATTATGTTGAGTTAAAACCTGTCCTTTTTGTGGACGTTTTTGACCTGACTGCGAACGTGACTGATTTTGTTGACCATTACGTTTTGCAGAATCCCCAGCAACACTCGAATTCTTCTTACGCGCTGACTTATATTCACCTTCAGCCGTACCTTGTGGTTGATACGTTGGAATCAAATGCTGCTTTGAGTTACCAATGAGGTCTGAACGTCCCATTTCTTTCAAAGCTTCACGTAACAATGGCCAGTTATTTGGATCATGGTAACGTAAGAATGCTTTGTGCAGACGGCGACGTTTTTCACCCTTCACAATATCGACATTCTCGGTATAACGCGCCACTTTAGACAACGGATTTTTGCCTGAATAATACATTGTGGTCGCGGTTGCCATTGGTGATGGATAGAAGGTTTGTACCTGATCAGCACGGAAGCCATTCTTCTTCAACCAAATCGCCAAATTCATCATGTCGTAATCCGTGGTCCCCGGATGTGCAGCAATAAAGTAAGGAATTAAATATTGTTCCTTACCTGCTTCTTTACTGAAACGCTCAAACATTTGCTTGAAGCGATCATACGTCCCAATCCCTGGTTTCATCATCTTCGATAATGGGCCATTTTCGGTATGTTCAGGCGCAATTTTCAGATAACCGCCGACATGGTGCTGAACCAATTCTTTCACATATTCAGGGTTGAGTACCGCGAGGTCATAACGTAGACCAGAACCAATCAGAATCTTCTTCACGCCTTTGATTTCACGTGCTTTACGATACAGTTGAACCAATGGTGCATGATCAGTATGTAAGTTCTGACACACACCTGGATAGACACAGGATGGTTTACGACAGTTTTTCTCAATTTCAGGATCGTTACAGTGCAAACGATACATGTTTGCCGTAGGCCCACCTAAATCCGAGATAATCCCAGTGAAGTTAGGTGCAGTGTCACGGATTTTTTCAATTTCACGTAAAATCGAATCTTCCGAACGGTTTTGGATAATACGACCTTCATGTTCAGTGATCGAACAGAACGTACAACCACCAAAACAACCACGCATAATATTGACCGAGAATTTGATCATATCAAAGGCAGGAAAACGTGCATTCTCATAAGACGGATGCGGTAAACGTGCATACGGTAAATCAAATACGTAGTCCATTTCCTCAGTCGTTAGCGGAATTGGTGGTGGATTAATCCAAACATCACGCTCACCGTGACGTTGCACCAATGCACGCGCATTCCCTGGATTGGTTTCCAAATGCAAAATACGGTTCGCATGCGCATAAAGTACTTGATCATCAGCAACTTCTTCAAACGAAGGCAAACGAATCACTGCCAATTCACGCGGCGGCAGCTTATGTTTAATTGCTTTTGATGGTGCAGGTTTTAATTGTACGATCTGAGTATCAGGGTCTAAATTATCCCCTTCTCGAACGATTGGATTAGCAACGATTTCTTTTTGGAAATTTTGATACTGTGCCAGTGAGTTGCCTTTTTCTTTTTCAACTTCACAGCCATCAATATCTTCAGTCATCACATAGGGATTGATAATTGGATCAACACGTCCAATGGTATCGATGTCATTACTAGCAATTTCAACGAATTTTGCTTTAGATGCTTTGTTATGTTTATTAATAATAAATGCTGTACCACGAACATCCGTAATCTCGTGGATTTTCTCACCTTTGGCTAAACGATGCATGACGTCGATAATGGCACGCTCACCATTACCATACATCAACAGGTCTGCTTTGGAGTCCATTAAAATCGAACGGCGAACCTTGTCTGACCAGTAATCATAATGCGCAATACGACGCAAGCTACCTTCAATACCACCCAATAACACTGGAACGTCAGGAAACGCTTCACGACAACGCTGACAGTAAACCGTTGCCGCACGGTCTGGTCGCTTATTCGCTTCATTGTTTGGAGAATACGCATCATCAGAACGGATCTTACGATCAGCCGTATAACGGTTAATCATCGAATCCATATTCCCCGCAGTCACACCCCATGCGATTGTTGGTTTACCTAATACTCGGAAACTTTCAACATTGGTCCAATCGGGTTGCGCAATGATTCCTACTCGGAAACCTTGTGCTTCAAGTACACGTCCAATCACACCAGATACAAATGATGGATGGTCGATATAAGCATCACCACACACCAAAATGAAGTCACATGCATCCCAACCGAGCAGATCCATTTCTTCTCGTGACATCGGCAAAAATGGTGCAGGTTCAAAACACGACGCCCAATATTTGTCGTAATCAAACAGCGCTTTTGGCGCGGTCTGCATGGTGTAGGCAGTAGACATGGCTTGCGAATCTCGGCTAGCAGATGGAGGAGAGACATCTATCGGGGCTGGTGGTATTTTAGCCCCTAAAATGAAAGCCGATCATTTTAACATGAATTCCATTCATTTTTCTTGATTATAAAATGTACAAAAACAATGAGATAGAAATTAATTTGTACAAACTTTGCTCAGTTTTAAAATTTATTCGCTATGTCGATGTAATTTTCTTAAACGCATCGCAAGGAACAAACCAAGCACCAATACCATCCCGACACTGAAATTGATCCCAACCCAACCAAAATTTTCCCAAATCAAGCCGCCACTACTACCAAGTAAACTTGAACCAATGTAATAACAGAACAGATATAAAGAAGATGCGACTGCACGATATTGTACGGCTTGTACTGAAACCCAACTACTGGCGGTTGAATGTGCGGCAAAGAAAGAAAAAGTAAAAATCGTTAAGCCAAGTAAGATCGCCCAAAGTGTGGGAATCAAGGTAATCAGCAAACCTACCATCATAGTCAACAGTAAAATAGGAAGCACTTTATCGCGCCCATACTGAAAGCCCCATTTCGCCGCTTTAGGAGAGCTATAAATACCCGCTAAATAAGCAATCGAAATCAGACCAATCCATGTTTGTGACAAATGAAATGGTGCTTCTAACAGGTGATAACTGATATAGTTAAATACAGTCACCAAACAACCCATTAAGATAAAGCCTTGCGCAAATAAAATACGCAATTTCGGATCTTTCAGGTTCTGTTCAAATGCCGCTTTAAAACGCGAAAAACGGAATGGATACGGTTTAAAATGCTGTGATTTCGGCAATAATAAATAAAATAGACACGCAATAATAAAGTTTAAAAAACCGATGATATACGTTGCAGACTGCCAAGAAATAAAGTCAACCAAGACCCCAGCTATCAAACGTCCGCCCATACCACCTATCGCCGTGCCCGAAATATATAATCCCATGGCAAAGCCAATATCGTTCTGAGCTATTTCCTCACCGATATAAGTCATTGCGACTGCGGCAACGCCACTGACTGCCAAGCCAATAAAAATACGAGTCGTGAGAAAGATTTCCCAAACAGGAAAAGATGCACTGACCAGTAACAGCACAGAGACGAGAAATAAAGCAAACACCATGATCGGTTTACGTCCAAACCGATCAGAAATAAAGCCTGTAAATAACAAGCCGATTGCGAGCGCAATTGTTGAAAAAGAAAGAGGTAAACTACTTTGTGTCGGAGTCACATCAAAGAACTTTGCAAAAATTGGCATCATTGGCTGCACACAGTACAACGATGAAAATGAAGCAAAACCAGCAAAGAACAATGACCATAAAATCGCTGTAAACGATTTCGAACCATATTCGATATGAGTTGCGCGTATAACTGACTCAGACATTACGACTCCTTATGCCTGATCAGTATACGCTTTCAACCAAAATGAGAAATGATCATTTCGGCCATTTTTGACCTAAAGTTTAAAATAGTGCTTTTGGCAAACGGATTTGAATAATTTCATTATCATCCGCCAGTTTGGCGTTACGTCCCGTTGAACCCGGAAAATTATTATCATTCAGCACAGTCAACGTTGTAGCATTTTCAATAATCACATCTTCGATCGTTTCAAATGGGAATGCAAAAATACGGTCTGTACCAATATCACCTTCTCGTGCAGCACCATATAAAGCATTTGGATTGACAATCTTCATTAAATCAACCAAATCTTCACGCGCTACCGTTTGAGTTACATCATTAAACTTAATCTTAATTAATTTCTTATAGCCACCTAAATTATTTTGGCTGGCATCACGCTCAATGATGATGCCGTCTTTGTCATTGAACAACTGGAAATCACCAATGTTGGTGGCTTTACTATCTAAAGCGAACCAATAGTATTGTCCTGTATAAGCTTTTTTCTGCACATCAAACTGAGAAATTAATAATAAACGCTCACCTTCTCGAATCGACTTCAATGGCTTCTCAAGCAATGGATATAAATATTTTCCATCTGGAGAAATTGCCATTCCTTCAAAACCACCACTCTGCGGAACCAATGGTTCAACATAATTGATATTGGCTTTGTTGAATTGATTTTGTGGTGACCGTAATTCTTGCGCTGGGTTCAATGGATTCGGCAATGGAATAGGTGCATCGAGCAAGACACCTTCAGCGGAAAAATGAAGTAAATATGGTCCAAATTCGTCACCAATCCAATATGTTCCATCTGCTGTGCGTTGCATAGACTCAGGGTCAAAATCTGCACCTGTCAATAAGCGCTCAGCGGTATTGCCATTCACAATATCAAATGGAATGCGCTTATTCGGGTCACGTAACTGAATAAAGCTGTGTACTTCGACTTGTCCAGTTCCTTTCGACTTAGTTTTAAAATCAGCTTTTAGCTTATAAATTCGTAGCAAATAGTCTGCTGAATTATCTTGTGTACCAAAACCATTATCAGACATCGCCATATAGCTGCCATCATCGTTTTTCAGTGCAGCAGAAAAACCTTGTACAGGCTGTCCTTTAAAGGGTGGATAAATGCCATTAGCACCTTGAACTGCTTGACCAGAATCAGGGCCAGCTGCGTAAGTTTCAACAGGAAGTTTGGCAAAAGAAACCAAAGTTGGCTCAGTGACTTTTTCTATTGATGTATTTTGATCTTGGTTATCATCATTACAGGCGCTTAATCCAAAAGTTGTCGCACAGATCAAAGCCAATACAGTTTTCTTGTTCATAATTTTATACGTTTGGTAAAAAAATTAAGAAAATTAGAACAAGTTTTTATGAAACTTTGACTTCAATAAAATGAAATTTTTATGGCGATACAATGACATGCCTATTTACTCGGATACTTTTGCTACAGCTTGGTCGGCTGATATTCTCCTGCAATTGCGGCTTTTAAAAAATTTTGAAACGTTGGGCATTGCATGTGATTCTCTGCTGGACAAACCGCTGCATGCCTTAAACCTTCACTAATGAAATGTAGTCGTCGTGTCATCTTCTCGAGCTGTTCGGCTTTTTCATTCAATAAACCTCTATCTAGCTCTGGCTGACCATCCTGTCCAAACATTGTTGCAATCTCATCTAAAGAAAAACCAGCTGCCCGCCCCAATGCAATCAATGCCAACTGATCTAAAACTTGTTTGGCATATTGACGACGCAAACCTTGTCGCCCAATAGATTTGATTAATCCTTTCTCTTCGTAAAAACGTAAAGTTGAAGGTGCAACATTCGCTTTTTTTGCGACTTCACCAATATCCATAAATACCTCTTGACTTCAAGTTTACTTGAACTTGCACAATGAATTTATCACATTTGTAGAGATGGAATTGAGGTGAATTCATGAACTTTTTCGAGCAATTATTTCAGATACTCGTCTTAGGTATTGGTGCAACGATTGTCATGGATATTTGGTTATTCATCCTAATGCAACTGAATATTCCGACTTTAAATTTCGCCTTATTGGGCCGTTGGATCGGTTGGATATTTAAAGGAAAAATTCGACATCACCCGATTAGCCAAAGTTCTCAGATTCAACATGAATCTCTAGTGGGTTGGTGTACGCATTACAGTGTCGGCGTCTTGTTTGCTTTTATTTTTATTCTTTTCGTGGGGGAAACTTGGCTCATTCAGCCACAGTTTTATAGCGCTTTCACTTTCGGCCTGATCACGGTGCTAGCTCCCTTTTTGATTATGCAACCTGCTATGGGTGCTGGCATAGCTGCTGCAAATACTCCAGAGCCTTGGCTCAACCGTCTTAAAAGTCTCATCAACCACGGTATCTTCGGATGTGGTTTATATCTCGCAGCCAAATTTTTAAAATTATTCAATTAAGGGCCTCAATCATGAAATCAATCGCAATTATTTATCGTAGTCACCAAGGTCATACCCGCTTTATCGCCGAGCAAATTCAACTCGGGGCTGCGCTGGTCGATCATATTCAAATTGATTTATTTACAACCGAACAATTAATACATCAGCCTGAGCAACTTATTCAATATGATGCTTTAATTTGGGGTTGACCTACTTATCTTGGAGGTGTGTCTAGTCCTATCAAATAACTCTGGCCCTTTATGGAAAAAACAAAGCTTTAGAGGAAAATTATCGGCAGGATTTACGGTCTCATCTCTTCCTGCAGGAAATAAACAGTCAACGCTTATTTCACTTTTCACCTTTTGTATGCAACACGGTATGATATGGATCGGCAATCCAATATGAGCCAGTCAACATCATCATGGCGTTGCCTATACTGAGGCAGTCAATCGATTAGGTTCATGGTCTGGATTAATGGCTCAAGCCGAACATGCCAGTGCAGCTCATGCATTCGATGTTGGTGATATTAAAACGGCTCAATTATTTGGGCAAAACATTGCATTGACCTTAAGTGCATATCAAGGGGTTAACTGATGAAGGCTTCAAGGCTTTTATTTCCATTCATTTTGTCTTGTATGATGTTTTTTTTATTTCAGGAATTACCACGCTTAAAGCAGTTGGTTTTATTGAGCATTTCTTTTCAATGTGGATGTCAGCATGGATTATTGCTTGGATGTTTGCTTTTCCAAGTGTATTGATCTGTGCACCTATTGCTCAAAGAATCGTGAATTTTATTCTTAAAGATCTTTAGAATCTTTTTAAGATCTTTTGTAGGTTTTAACGTACAGCCAGCTGTGGCAATTGACGAATATGCTCCCAAATATTTTTCGCTTACTATAAAACCATAAAGAGATAGGATGTCTCATTCAGAATAACAAGATCCATAGGATGTGGTCGTTGACAGGAGTTGACGGCAAGAAACAAATACGAGAAAGCCTCGACAGGATGTCGGGGCTTTTTTTATGTGTACTAGATCAAGCTGAATATATAAAAACAAACGATTTAGCTAAACAGCTACCATTGACTCAATAAGTTGACCTCCATACTATCCGCTTGTTTTTTATATGATGGTTAAACTTTTTCAACGATGATAACTTACAACAAGTTCTCTTTTTCTCGGTTTCAAAATACGTTTCTTAAGTTGTGTATCCTTTTCCTAAGCTCATATTTAACCGTTGCCTGTAGCACCACTAAAGCACCAACAGTCAACCATTCTCAGCAGTTTTCTACGGGCATTCAAAACGCTTATTCGGTTCATCCCACCACTGCAAATCGTGTTGCACCCATTATTTTACAAACTGCTGATCGCTATAACATCTCACCACATTTACTCGCAGCTCTCATCCGCCAAGAGTCAAGCTATATTAGCAACGCAAAATCATCCGCAGATGCGGTTGGTTTAACTCAAGTTCGCCCTAAGTTTTGGCAACAGACCTGCCCGGGTAATCTTTATGATGAGCAAATCAATATTAATTGCGGTGCATATATTCTCTCTCGTTACTATGAATCTACAGGTGATTGGATCAAAGCACTGGGTTACTACAATGTAGGACCAACAGGCTATAAAAGAAGCCTCTATATGCGGCAACAGGCACATAAATATGCCAGCTCAGTAAAACGCCATGAACAAGCTTTAAAAGAAGCCCTGTAAGTTTAAACGTACACAGGTTGCAGTGATTGGCGAATATACGACTAAAGTATATAGTTCTATGATGAGAGTCATAAAGAGATAGGAAGTCTCATTCAGGACAACAAGAAGCACAGGACGTGGTCGTTGACAGGAGTTAACCGCAAGAAACCAAATATGAAAAAGCCTCGACAGGATGTCGGGGCTTTTTTACAAACTGAATTTTAAGTTTATCAACATGATAAAATAACAGCCTTGACTCATTCAAATTGAATTAATACCATCCATAGAGCTTCATTTGACGGTTCAATATTTTGCAAATTCTATCTACGTCTGATCAATATATTAGCTTTAAAAATCTAAGCTCAGTGTTTTTAAAAATCAGTCTTGTTGTGATTGCCATCAGCATGAGTGCATGTAGCAGTCTAAGTGGATCATTTGCTCATCGCTCAACTCAACTATCTTCAGGGTTACAAACTGCTTATTCTGTATCACCCAATACTGCAAATCGTATCTCACCGATTATTGTGCAAAGTGCTGATCGTTATGACGTATCGCCCACGCTACTCGCAGCGCTTATTCGCCAAGAGTCAAACTATAACAGTTCCGCACGCTCACCAACGGGTGCTGTAGGTTTAACTCAAATTATTCCAAGCCATTGGCGTCAATCTTGCCCAGGCAATCTGTACGATGAAACAGTCAATGTTAATTGTGGTGCATATGTATTGGCAAGCTACTATAAATCCGCAGGAAGTTGGTCAAAAGCCGTTGCTTATTACAATGTTGGACCAACAGGTTATAAACGTAGTTTTTGGACACGCCACAAAGCAAAAAAATACGCACGCTCAGTCAAACGACATGAAAAAACATTAAAGAAAGCACTCTAACTTCAATAAAAAACCATGCTTGAAAGCATGGTTTTTTGGCAGCTTAACCAATTAAGCTTCGTCAAATAAACCTTCAAAAAGTACTGAGGATAGATAACGCTCGCCACTATCTGGGAGGATCACGACAATGGTTTTATCTGCATTTTCAGGACGTTCTGCAATCTGAGCGGCTGCGGCCAAAGCTGCACCACTAGAAATACCGACCAAGATACCTTCTTGAGTAGCACATTTTCGTGCCCATTCAATCGCATCAGCACTGTTTACAGGTACAACTTCATCGACCAAATCTAAATCTAAGTTCTTAGGAATGAAGTTTGCTCCGATCCCTTGAATCTTATGAGGTGCAGGTGTAATGCCTTCACCATTTTTTGTTTGGGTAATGATTGGAGACTCAGCAGGTTCAACGGCAACAGAATAAATTGGCTTATTCTGAACTTGCTCAAAATAGCGTGAAATACCTGTAATCGTACCACCAGTACCGACACCAGCGACAAGAATATCAACTTGTCCATTGGTTGCCTGCCAGATTTCTGGGCCTGTGGTATCGACATGAATCTGTGGATTGGCTGGGTTTTCAAATTGTTGTGGTAGGAAATAAAGCTCAGGATTTTCCGTTGCTAAACGAACAGCTTCATCTACTGCACCTTTCATACCTTTAGCAGGCTCAGTCAGTACAAGATTTGCACCTAGAGCTTTTAATACTTTTCTACGCTCTAGACTCATACTTGCAGGCATAGTTAAGGTAATTGGATAACCTTTTGCTGCTGCAACGAATGCCAAGGCAATCCCTGTATTACCACTAGTTGGCTCAACAATATGCATCCCTGCTTTCAGTACGCCACGTTTTTCAGCATCCGCAATCAACGCTGCACCAATACGGCATTTCACTGAGAATGCAGGGTTACGGCTTTCAACTTTTGCCAATACAGTTGCGCCAGTTTTAATCAGACGATTGATGCGAACTAAAGGTGTATTACCAATCGCTTCCGCATTATTTGAATAAACTGCGATCCCTAAGTTGGCAGGTGTTGGAAATTGTTGATCGGTAGACATGTTATTTCCTTATTAGATTTGGAATGATTCTCAATCATTATAGGCGTGTCAGCTGAGGAGAAAAGTAGAAAACTTTATCTTTTATGAAAAAACTAGATGTTTAGGCGAATTATACTTTGGGTTCAAAATAAAAACTCATTACACCAGAAGCAATAGCTCCGACAAAGCATTCAACTTTAAACTGTTCAACCCCAAAGGTATAAAAGATCACACCTAAGACGACACCTGTTAATAAACTTGACATCACAGGCGCTGCTCGCTGATTTGCTCTATTCATAGGTTTTGTCGGAATAATCAGATTGTGTGGATAAGCACTTTGCGCATAATACTGATTAAAAATTGGCAATCTTACAATCACAAAAGTCATGAAAAGAATACCAAAAATGAAAGATATTACTAAGTACAACCATTGAAATGATTCGCCAAGAATATAGGCATACCCAACCACGAAGCAACAGCTTATTAATGCATAGAGCACATAATCCAAGTAGAGTTTTCTTCTCATATTATTATGATTTTAAAGTAGATATTTAGAATCATAATATCATCATTAATCGTATCTCAAACTAAAATTTATTCCACTAAACTTAGCTCTTCATCCACCAACTCTTGCTCTGTATCACCCAACAAGATTGCAACACGGCTACAGTGAACCACCAAATGCTCTAACCACCGTTGTGCAGCCAAAAGCTCTAGTGTATATGTTGCAGATACATTTTTTTGAGAAGAATCCTCTATAAGCTTCTGCCTCACGAATTCCTGTTTATCTTTCATTTCTTCAGCGATGGCGGTGAGATCATTCACTAGCCCTTTCGGTAAATTTACAAAAGGTTCTTGCAATAAATAAGGAATACTTTGCTCAAGAATCGTGGCAAAACGCTGTGCTAAGTCATAGATGGAATCTTGCTTCTGAATAGATTCAATATTTGCAACCTCAGCTAGATCATTTTTGAGAACTCGGACATATACTACTAACCTCAATAAGATAATAAATCGATGCTGGTCGCTGCTTGATTGAGGAACAGACATTTCTTCTAAATAATGTTCAACTTTTGCAAGAGTCCGATCATATTCATCTGTATTAACCAATGAAGCAATAATCTCTCCCCGAATGCTTCGAGTCAAAACCTTATACATCTCAGCAATCGACTTCAACAATGCTCGCTCTGCTGCTGCAATCGCCAATGCAGGAACACTATAAAGTGACTCATCCAAATAACGTGTTGTCGTTGGCTCTTGTTCTGGAAGCAGTCGAATAATAAGTTGTTCAAACTTAGGTAAAAGTGGCATAAAAATACATGCACCTAATAAACTAAATGCTGTATGAAATGCAGCAACTAATAACACAGAATCAAGTTGGTGAATCAATTGAAAATGCTGATAAGCCCACATAAATGCGGGAGACAATAGAAAAAATGCAAAAACGGCTGTTACTACATTAAAGATAACATGTACTGCGGCTGTACGCTTAGCACTTGTAGTCGCGCCAATCGCAGCTAAAATTGCTGTGGCAACCGTTCCTACATTTTGACCAATCACCAGTGCTAAAGTTTGTTCTAAATTAATTGTTTGAGTCGATAAGGCTGCTAATGTGGTTGTAATCGCTGCACTTGATGATTGAAGCAAAATCGTCATGAGAATACCGATAGCAACTAAAATCAATTTCATCATGAATGTTGGTTCAGCCCAACGAGACAAATCAATCAATTCAGCAACACCACTCATGGCATCTTGTAATATTTGAATGCCAAAAAACAGTAAACCGAAGCCTGCTAAAGTTAAGCCAATAAATGCGATTTTCTCTTTACCTAATAGTTTTAATAAAGCGCCCACCCCCATCAATGGTAAGGCAAAACTGGCTATAGAAAATTTCAGACCTAATAATGCCACCATCCAGCCAGTACTCGTTGTCCCAATATTTGCTCCGATAATCACACCGATTGCATGACTGAAACTTAATACGCCTGCACTCACAAAACCAATTGTTGCTAAAGTTGTTGCTGTTGAAGATTGTACAACTACGGTTAAGCCAATACCTGATAGAACAGCTTTTATTGGGGAGTTGGTAAATCGAACCAACCATTGCCTTAATGCTTCACCTGCAATCGCTTTTAAGCTATCAGTCATCAAAGACATGCCTAAAAGAAATAATCCAATGCCGCCCATCAATTGAACAATCACACTCAGCACTAAGTTTTCCTTATATTTTCTAAAGGGTCTTAGGAAGTAAACATATCTCAATTGTATGGTAACTTCCTAATATGAATATAAAAAATAGGTACTATTGTCGTTCTAAAATCACAGAGGCTAAATTCAGACAACTTATTCGTTGTTTTGCCTTAGATTTAACGGCTTCTAACACAGCAGAATTGATTGGTATTTCAGTCCGTTCTACTAACTCTATTTTTCTTAAAATCCGCCATCGAATCGCTGAGCATTGTGAACTCATTTCACCTTTGCAAGGTGATGTAGATGTAGAAGTTGATGAATCTTATTTTGGTGCTCGTCGTGTAAGAGGTAAGCGAGGACGAGGAGCCTATGGCAAAACCATCGTATTTGGCTTATTAAAACGCAACGGTAAAGTGTATACAGAAATTGTCCCAGATTGCTCCAGAGCTACACTACAAGCCATTATTCGTGGGCATGTCAATCTAGGAACAATCATTCATTCTGATGGTTGGCGTGGTTACGATGGCTTAGTCGATATTGGTTATGATAAGCACTTTCGAGTCAATCATGGAGTGAATGAATTTGCTAATGGTGATCGACATATTAACGGCATTGAATCCTTCTGGAGCTATGCCAAAAGGCGATTAGCAAAATTCAATGGCGTAGCCAAACATACTTTCTATTTGCATTTGAAAGAAACCGAGTATCGTTTCAATCACCGGCATGAGAATGTGTACCTTGAACTACTCAAATTATTACGAAATAATCCTCTTTAGCTTCCTAAGACCCTTTCTAAAATATTTATGAATTTAAAATTCAAACTTACATGTTTTCATAGAACTACTTCTATTTTATTTATGTTGTTTTATGATTCAATAAAACGTCAAACTGCATAATAGTCGTTTCAATGTTATGGTAATAAGCTTGATGAATTATTTTAAAACCATGCCTTTGATATAAATCGATATTGTGACTTTCGCATTGTAAATAGAGCGTAGTGATACCTAATTGCTTGGCTTTTTCTTTTGCCATTGCAATCATGCTACCTGCGACCCCTTGTCCTCTCCATATAGGATCAACAAATAAACCTCCGATCCAATATTCATATTCTGGGTAATTTTTATTCTCATGTCGCTTAAGCTCTAAGACACCAATCAACTCTTTTTCATGGTGGACTACGATTGCTAAAGGAATAACATCCCGATGAGCTGCTTTTTCCAACACCTTTTGGTATATCACCTCTTCGGTCATCTCTAAAGAGAGATGACCCCACTCGTGATAGTGCCATTTCGCAATTTTTCCAACTGCCTCTGGGTAATCTATAAGCAAGGAAATTTTCATTGAATTGTTAATTTTGATAATGTTTTAACCGAGTTTAGTCTACTTTTCTAACGATATTGTATTTAATTCAACTACTTTCGATCATGCAATAAAGAAACACCCCCAACCGTTAGGTTGAGGGTGTATTCATTTAAAAGCTGGCGATGACT
>NZ_AXCD01000025.1:0-57006 GCF_000475335.1 Acinetobacter sp. COS3 | reverse complement strand
CTGAACCTGAACCTGAACCTGCTATGCAAGATCAAGATAGCCATCTCATGGTTTTTGATGCGGAAGGTGGTCAGCTGATTGGTTTAGAGCAGGCTGAATCTCAAACAGTAAGTTTTGATATTACTCAGTCAGATGATGTACTCGTTTTTCCTATTGAGCAAAATTCTCAGCAAATTGTGCGGGACGATGCAACCAATCAATTAGTTGATCAGTCAGAAGCTTCTATGGTTTCTGAATCTGAAATCATTGAGCCTCTTTTAGAAAAGGCTGTGGCACAGGTTGCATCGTCTCAACAGCAAGATGTTGAGATAAATAACTTAATGCCACAAGATATTTTGAAGCTTCCAGTGCAGGTGCTCGAAGGTGAATGGAATTTAGAAAAGTGGGAATATTGGTTTAGAAATAGTGAACTTTCGCCAGCTGTTCAAGAGTTAGCCCAACATGGTGTGATGACAGGACAGATTGATGGTGCATCTGTATTTCATATTCCGCAAGAATACGAGGGAATGTTGACTCAGTTACAACATGCTTTAGAAAGTGCTTTGAAAGAAAATTGGATCAATACTCAATTTTCGGTGAAGTATGGGCAAGTTGATTCCACCACACCATTTGCGATGCAGGCTGTACGTAAGGAAAAAGCATTTCATCGAGCAGTGAACTTGTTACAACAAGAACCAACGTTGAAAGGTTTGATTGAAACCTTTGATGCGGAATTACAGAATATTCAGTTAAAGCCCTAAGGTAAAAGCAAAGGTGAAATCTTAATTTCCCTTTGCTCCATATATGCTTATTGCACTAATAAGTAGTTTGTAAGGACATCACGCATTTCTTGAGGAATCGCGGTGCTCTCTCGATTCTCACGATCTACAAAGACATGCACAAAATGACCTTGCGCAGCAGCTTGGGTTTGTCCTTGCTTGAAAATAGCGAGTTCATAACGAAGTGATGAATTGCCAACTTTTCCAATCGCTACACCCACTTCAATCATTTCTGGAAATGATAGCTCTTGTAGAAAACTACATGCAGAATCAACCACTAAACCAATAATTTCACTGTGATGAATATCGAAACCTGTTTTTTGAATTAAGAGAGAATTGGCTGCTGTGTCAAAATAACTATAGTAAGTAACATTATTGACATGACCATAAATATCATTGTCAGCCCAGCGAGTCTGAATTGGAAAAAAGAACTTAAATTGTTCGCGGGTTTTTAAAATAGGTTTACTCATGCGTAAATCGCCTGATAAATGTTGAAAGCGTCCTGTTCTGTCATTTCTCTTGGATTGTTCTGGAGCAGTCGAGTCTGTAACATTGCATCTTTAGCGAGTTGTGGAAGCTTAGCTTCAGGTACATCGAGCGCTTTTAATTTCAAAGTTAGACCACTTTGATCGAGATGGTTTTGCATATGATCAATGAATAGATCGCAGAGGCCATCTGTGCACCCATTACTCCTTGGATCCATGAGTTGCATCAATTCAGCATAGTATTGCTTTGCCTTTGGTGCATTAAATTTTAAAACTTCAACCAGTACTAATGCATTGGTATGACCGTGCGAAAGATGAAAATGCCCACCTAATGGATACGCAAGGGCATGTACCGCACCAACAGGTGCATTTGCAAAAGCCTGTCCTGCCAACATTGATCCCATCAACATATTTTGACGAGCTTCAAGATCACTTCCATCTTTTAAGACTTTTGCTAAGTTGTTGTTGAGCAGTTTTAAAGCATTCTTCGCCAGTATATCAGCATAAAAGTTCTTTTTAATATTTGAGGTATAAGCTTCAATTGCATGTACCATTGCATCAATTCCTGTTGCTGCTGTGATATGCGCCGGTAAGCCTTGGGTAAAAGTTGCATCTAAAATAGCGACATCCGCGTATAAAACAGGTGAAACAACGCCCATTTTGGTTGTTGCGCCAGTTGTGACAATTGAGATCGGTGTGACTTCTGAACCTGTTCCTGCTGTTGTTGGAACCAGCACAAGAGGCAAACGTGGTGCTTTAGCTTGGTTTACGCCGTAAATATCAGTTAAAGCTTGCTGTTGTTGCGGGTGCGCGAGGAGGGCGATGATTTTCGCAACGTCCATAGAGCTGCCACCACCAAAACCAATAATGACATCAATTTTTTCTTGTTTTGCAAAATCGACTGCTTCTAAAACAATATGTTCTGGCGGATCGGCTTGAATATCTGAGTAAATAATATGCTCAACACCAATTTGATTCAAAATATCAACAATTGGCCAGTGAAGTTGATGTTGAATCATGCCAGCATCAGTCACTATCAGGGCTTTATGATAGTTTTGTTGAGTTAAAATATTTTTAAGTTCTTGTATGGAACCAAGCCCCGAGATGATATTGGGAACAGTTTGAAATTGAAATGGGTTCATACATACATCCTTATGTTTTGAATTTGTTCACACTTTATAATTGATCAATTACATCATGAGATAAAATGTTAACAAACCCTAATAAATACAACATTTTTATATGAAGTGACTATAGGTTTCATTGTGCAAATAACTTAACATAAGACGCTGTAAAAAAGTGTAGATTTGAGGTGAATATGCCATCCAAAACGCCATATAAGGTGTTGTGTGTTTGTTTGGGAAATATCTGTCGTTCTCCTACGGCTGAGGCCATTCTTAAACATTATTGTGATGCGCATGGTTTAGATGTAATCGTAGATTCGGCAGGTACAAGTAATTACCACCCGAACAAAGCACCTGATATTCGTAGTCAAAAGCATGCTGCGCAACGTGGTTATGATCTTTCGACACTACGTGCAAGACAAATCACAGCTACAGATTTTACTGAGTTTGATCTGATCCTTGCGATGGATCATGAAAACTTTGATGATATTCAGACTTTATTACGAAAAGCAATTCATCAGTATGGTACACATCAAATCCGGGCGAAAATCGCTTTGATGAGCGAACATGATCCAAACTTTAAGCAACAAGCCATTCCAGATCCATATTATGGTGGCGCTGATGGATTTGATCGGGTACTGGATCAGTGCGAGTCAAGTAGCCAAGCATGGATTGAAGCTTTTAAACAACATTTGAATGTAGGGCAATAGGATTCTATTTACATGCATGTACAACAGCAGGTTCAGCTTAAAGCGTTAAATACTTTAAATCTTAATGCCATCGCTTCACATTATATTGAGATTCACCATCCAAATGATATTGTTGATGCTTTAGCCTTCGCAGAACAACAATCTTTGAATGTTTTAGTGTTGTCTGGCGGTAGCAATGTGTTATTGCCCCAACAAATTGATGCTTTAGTCCTGCATCTCAATATTCAGGGTGTTGATGTTATTGCCGAAGATGAGCGTAGAGTAACTGTTCAAGTTGGAGCAGGTCAGGTATGGCATGATTTTGTCTTATATAGTACGCAGCAGAATTGGTTTGGTTTGCAAAACCTTGCGTTGATTCCTGGCTTAGTTGGCGCATCGCCTGTGCAAAATATTGGTGCCTATGGTGTCGAAGCTGGAGAATTTATTGATTCAGTACAAGTATATGATCGTGAGCTAAAACAATTTAGCTCGATCGTTGCTCAAGATTGCCATTTCTCTTATCGGCACAGTATTTTCAAAGATCATCCGAATCGCTATATCATTGTTGCTGTGACTTTTAAATTATTAAAGCATCCTGATTTGAAGTTGAATTATGGTGATTTAAAGCAAGCAGTAGGTGATCTCCTGACTGCTGAAAATTTGCAGAATCAAGTCATTCATATCCGTCAGAGCAAACTTCCAGATCCTAAAGAATTTCCAAATGTCGGGAGTTTCTTTAAAAATCCAATTGTTACGCAAAGTGACTTTGACAAAATTGCACAACAATTTCCAAACATTCCTCATTATCCACAACCAAATAGCAATGTTAAAGTGGCTGCGGGTTGGCTGATTGACCAAACTGGATGGAAGGGTAAACAGTTGGGTTCAGTAGGTATGTTTCATAAGCAAGCATTGGTTTTGGTCAATTATGCTGATGCTACACTGAATGATGTTCGGAATACCTATCAAGCTGTACAAAGTGATGTAAAACAAAAGTTTAGTATTCGTTTAGAGCCTGAACCTGTGTTATATAATGAGCAGGGTTTAATTCAAGCTCATGGTGAATGAGGAGATTTATGGCTAAAGTACATTGGATGGTCAGTTTAGTACGAGTAATTACAATTTTATTCGTACTTTTAGGCTGTTTTGTGCTTTTTTTATATTCACCATTTTACTCACAGTTTGTCGTGAAAGGGTTGAATTATTTTGTTCCTGTAGATGTCAATGAAGTTGCTGCTGAAAGCCAAAAATCAGCAGCATTGAGTGAACATGAGACCTTAGAGCCTGGTTCAGATCTTTGGATTGCGCGGCAGGCTTATCTCAAATTGATGGAAAAAACTTTTCAGTCAGAAAAACCAGAAGATTTAAGATTGATACAAGCTCGTTATAAGTTGCTACAGCAGCTTATTAATGAAGAGCAAGAAAAAGAGAATGAAGAAGCTGAAAAACTTAACATTCCGATGATCAATCAACCAGCTGAACAAGACCAAGAAAGCTCAGCGGTAGCAGCAAGTACACCACTTGATTTTTTAAAGTGGAATACACCAGATAATCAGGCTTTGATGGAAAAATATGTTTCTTTTTTAGAAACATTTCCAATCGAGTTACCTGTTGAAGATGCTGAAAAAGATGAAACTAATAAAGATTTAGTCGAAATCAAAAAAAATAAAGATGGTGTAATCGAGACCAATAGCTCATCTAAGCCTTATGCAATTGTTGTGTTGGGTGGTGGTTTAACGCTCGGTGCAAATGGTAAAGACATCGTAGTAAATAATTACACTCGGTTACGCTTAGAAAAAACGCTTGAAGTTGAAGAGAAATATGATTTACCGATTGTGCTGAGTGGTGTCGAAGCACCATATATGCAGGCGTGGTTAAAAGAGCGTGGAATAGAGGCAAAATTACTTGAAAATCGAAGTATGAATACCTGCGAAAACTCAAGATTTAGTTCTTTATTACTTCAGAAAAAAGGTGGTGCGCCAACCGTGATCTTGATTACTGATGAATACCACATGCCTCGTACCCGTCGTTTATTTGCATTGAATGGAATAGAAACGGTGCCTGTGATCGCACCAATGCCTACGACTTTAACTCAATGGCGTCCAAGCGAGCAAAATTATGATCATAGCCGCCGTGCGAACTATGAAATGCTTGCTACGATTCGTGATATGTTGTTTGGATCAAGTGATTGTCGGGAGGTACCATAATGTCGAATATTCCTTTTTTAAATCCGACAATTTTAAAACAGCTTGATTTACCTGTTCCTAATCGTGAAACGACACCTCAAGTGCTCGAACCTTTAGATTTATCAAAAAAAAGTGAGGTTTCATTAGCGCTACAAGCTTATCGCAAACTTTATGGTTTGCATTTATTGGACTGTGAACATTGGCAAGGCTATGTAGAAATGCCTTTGTTTCGACTCCATGTGCAAGTATTTCAGCCAAAGCAACAAAAAATACAAGGTACCGTTTGTTTATTACATGGTTATTTAGAGCATAGCGGAATTTATCAGCCGATTATCAAAGAAATATTAGATCAAGGTTTTAGTATTGTTACTTATGACCTTCCTGGGCATGGTTTAAGTAATGGTTCACCTGCGAGTATTCAGAATTTTGATCATTATCAACAAGTTTTACATGCTGTTTATGATGCAGTTAGAGGTGCAAAGCAGTTACCAAAGCCGTGGTTGGGTATAGGGCAAAGTACAGGTGGTGCGATTTGGATGCACCATTTGTTAGAGTTTGCTGAACGCAGAGAAGACCCGATAGTTGACCGTGTTTTGTTACTTTCTCCCTTGATACGCCCTGCAAAAACAGCATGGTGGCATAATTCTGTTGGTTTGGGGATTATTCGTCGAATAAAAAGCCAAGTTCCGCGCCATTTCCGTCGTAATAACCATAATCCTGAATTTCTACGTTTTGTTCGCTTAAAAGACCCATTACAGCCACGGATGATGGGGATGGATTGGATTCTAGCAATGTCAAAATGGATGCTTGAAATGGAGCATCGGCCAGCTTGTAGAATTCCTGTCTGGTTAGCGCAAGGAGCGTTAGATCAAACTGTAGATTGGCGTTATAACATCGAATATATTCGCCGAAAATTTAGATTACAAACATTGTTGATGTTAGAAGAAGGTTCGCATCAATTGATTAATGAGCGTGCAGATATTCGTGCAGCATTAACTGGTTTAATCCCTGCATTTTTACATGCTAAACCAAATAACTATTATTATTAGACTACTTTTTAACTGAATATCAAAATGATAGAATCCCTAACATTATAAAAATTATCAATAAATTATATGTTGGGGTTGTCATGTCAAAATCGATAGCACAGATCATTTATGCTTTTTGCTTTATGAGTTTCTGTTATTCTGCCCATGCGCAAGAATTATATAAGTGCGTTACCAATCAAGGGACTTCGTATCAAAGTAGCCCTTGTTCAGCAAAAGCAAGTCAAAAAATTGCATGTACTGGTTCTGCTGCTGATGGATTCAATGGGGAGTGTGAATCGCTTGAACAGCGACGTATGCAGGCAATTTCAAATGAAAAAAATGCATATACGCAAGATTTAGCGAGTAACAACACTAAAGTTTCAGCAAAACGATCTGAATTTCAAAGAGCTATGGTACAGTTCCCAGAGTGTAAACAACGTATTATGTATATGGAGCGTCTGGCTCGTTATTCGAGTCATCCGACGCAAACCCTTGAAAATAATAGTCGATTATATGCTGCAAGAATTTGCACTGATGATGGGAGTGTTTATTTGAGCTGTAATGCAGCAACAAATACATTGCTTACTCAAACTAACCCGACATGTTCTTTGAAACGTAAGAGATAAATGTCTATAGGATTTATTTTTTAATCAACTCAATTCTCATTAGAAATTGAACAAATAATCTGAAAAAAGCCATTCTAAATGAACGGCTTTTTTCTTTAATTAAAATTGATTCGCGTCAGCCAATTTCCACATACGATAATAAAAATTCTCATCATCATCTAAATTACCTTGCAGTAATTCATTTTCTTTAAGGAAGAAATGAATTTGTGCATAATTTTTGATTTCACGATCATTCATGCGTTGAGCAAGATGGTGGGCTTTAATATCAGAAGGGTGATTTAAGCCTGCTGCTGCAATCATTTCAGACAAAGCATGTAACGTATTTTTGTGAAAGCTAAACACACGTTCGGCTTTACTCGGGACATCAATCGCTTTTTGTCGGTCTTTATCTTGAGTAGCAACGCCAACAGGGCATTGGTTGGTATGACAACTTTGAGCTTGAATACATCCAACAGCGAACATAAATCCACGCGCAGAGTTCACCCAATCAGCGCCGAGTGCAAAGGTGCTAGCAATATCGAAGGCGCTAATGATTTTACCACTTGCACCGATTTTGACCTGACTGCGTAGACCAGCTCCAACTAAAGTGTTGTGCACAAAACGTAGCCCTTCTCTTAATGGAGTACCAATATAGTCACTAAATTCAATAGGTGCTGCACCCGTACCGCCTTCAGACCCATCCACAACAATAAAGTCAGGAATGATTTTTGTTTCTAGCATCGCTTTTACGATACTCATGAACTGCCAAGGTTGACCGATGCATAGTTTGAAACCAACTGGTTTACCACCAGAAAGCTCTCTTAGCTTTTGAATAAAATGCATCATTTCGATTGGGGTATTAAAGCTTGGGTGCTTAGATGGAGAAATACAGTCATGGTCACGAGAAACACCACGAATTTGAGCAATTTCTTCGGTAATTTTATGTTTAGGTAAAATGCCACCATGACCAGGTTTAGCACCTTGAGAAAGCTTAAGCTCAATCATTTTAATTTGAGGTTGTTTCGCCTGTGCCGCAAATTTTTCAGGATCAAATAGTCCTTCTGGTGTACGGCAGCCAAAGTATCCACTCGCAATTTGCCAAACGATATCGCCACCGTTTTCTAGATGATAGGGACTCAGACTTCCTTCACCTGTATCGTGGTAGAAATGTCCCAGTTTTGCACCTTTGTTCAAAGCGCGAACTGCATTGGCGCTCAAACTTCCAAAACTCATCGCTGAAATATTCAGAATAGAAGCACTATAAGGCTGGCTACATTGCAAATTGCCAATTTGAACTCGGAAGCTTGTTGGATCAGCAGGTGGGCAAGGGGCAATTGAGTGAACAATAAACCGATAATTTGGCTCATACACATCTATGATTGATCCAAAAGGTTTATCCGCATTTTCATTTTTTGCACGTTGATAAACGAGACTACGTTGCATACGTGAAAATGGTAATGCATCTTGATCTGCCTCAATAAAATATTGGCGAATTTCAGGGCGTACATCTTCAAAGAAAAAACGGAAATGTCCCAAGATTGGATAGTTTTTTAAGATGGAGTGTTTCTTTTGCAGTAAATCATGAAGACCAACAAGACTCAGTAGGCTAGTCACTAACCATAGCCCATTTAATAACGTGTCTGAGATGAAATAATAAATGGTCTGTGGCGTATAAATTGTTTTAAACCAAGTAATTGTTAAAGCAATAAAAATACATAGGAACCAAACGGAATGTCTTGAAAAAAAGGTATTAAGTAATTTATGTCGTATAGCTTGTGCTGGACTAGCCATTGGCAAGGGATTCCTAAATTAAGTAATGGGTTCACGATGCCAAGAACGATGTATAACTACAAGTAATGAATTGTTAGATATGAGAATTATTCTCCATTTAAAAGTTTATCATTTGTTATATTCCGACCAATGTCGAGTTTAGGTTTAGTCTTATTTCTCTTCTAATATCAGCTTTACTTGAAGCATATGCAGATATGTAAGTGACTTCTAAAAGATTATAAAATTACATATAACATAATTTAATTATGTATTGCATAAATTAAATCTTTCTTGTAGCATGAATGTCATGGTTGAGAGCCAAAGCAAAAAACTGTATTTTTCACGTTTGCTTTGGTGAGCTCATGGAAGGAAAAGGCAGTACATGGATGCTTTTACATATTTATAAAAACACCTGTTACCTTTCCTAACAACGTGCACAAGCGTTAATCATGCTAGATGGTTTATGATGACTATAGTGATTGACATTGTGTTCAGCTTAAAACGGATGAATTTATCTAATATAAGATAAGGGAAACTAGATGGACATTTTAGATAACCCATTAGAACTATGTGGCTTTGCTTTTATTGAGTTTGTTTCGACGGAAAATGGATTAGATCAGATCTTTGAAACAATCGGTTTTACAAAAGTTGCAAAGCATAAATCTAAAAAAGTTTATTTATGGCGCCAAGGTAATATCAATATTATCTTGAACTATCAGCCAGAATCTTATGCTTCATTCTTCTACAAGGAACATGGTCCTTCGGCATGCGCAATGGGTTTTAGAACTCGTGATGCTGCGAAAGCATTCAAAAATGCAATCGAATTGGGCGCAGAGCCTATGTATTCACAAGCAGGGCCGATGGAGTTAAATATCCCTGCGATTAAAGGGATTGGTGGTATGCCAATTTTCCTTGTAGATCGTGATATTTATGAAAATGATTTTATTTTCTTTGACGATGTTGAAAAAAATCCGCGTGGCGCGGGTTTAAATGAAATCGACCATTTAACACATAATGTTTATAAAGGTCGTATGGATTACTGGGCTAATTTCTACGAGAAAATCTTTAATTTCCAAGAAATTCGTTACTTTGACATCAAAGGTGAATATACAGGTTTAACGTCAAAAGCATTGACTGCACCAGACGGTATGATTCGTATTCCTCTCAATGAGGACTCTGATAAGGGCAATGGTCAGATTGCTGAATTCCTTGCTGATTTTAATGGTGAAGGCATCCAACATATCGCATTCATTACAGATGATTTAGTTTCAACGTGGGATAAGTTAAAAGGCTTAGGTCTTAAATTTATGACACCACCTCCAGAAACCTATTATGAAATGTTAAATGAGCGTTTACCTGAACATGGTGAGCCGACGGATGAGTTGAAGAAACGCGGCATTCTCTTGGATGGTAATACCAAAGAGGGCGAGAAAAAGCTGTTGTTACAGATATTCTCTGAAAATATGCTTGGGCCTGTATTCTTTGAATTTATTCAACGTAAAGATGATGATGGTTTTGGTGAAGGTAACTTCAAAGCGTTATTTGAATCAATTGAACGTGATCAAATCCGCCGTGGTGTGCTAGAAGCTAAGTAAGCAAATATCAAATCAAAAAAGCCAAGATCAATATCTTGGCTTTTTTATTGAATAAGAAAAATAATTAACGTGTTTTGATATATTGATTAATTGCGGCTACTTCGCGCTTAAATAGTTCTAGCTTTTCACTACCATCATGAACAGGTAGGAACATTTCACTATCTAGTGCAACGATACAAAATTCCATTGCTTGATGTGCATTAAAGATCGGTAGACCAACAGCATTGATCCCAACCAATAAATCACCTTTTGCAACAGCCATGCCTTGTTGCAGGATATTCTCTTTTAAAGGTAAAAACTCACCCCAGCTCGAAGGCTTAATTTGATAATGATTTTGAGCTGCTTTTTCCCATTCCGCTAACATTAAAGGTTGAATGACTGCTTCAGGTAAATAAGAGGCAAAGACACGACCAGCGGCAGAATTCACCAAAGGCATGATTGAACCGACTTTGGTTACAATCGAAATAGGATGGTTAGATTCAATAGATTGAACGACTAAAGGGCCCTTAGGAGACCACTTGCTAATTTGAATACCACAACCAATCTTACTTTGCAGATCATAAATCAGATGCTGTACAAGCTGTAAAACATCCGTGTGTTGAATACAATTTAAGCCTAAACGCCAAGCTTGATCTCCAAGCGCATACTGGCCTGCATCGAGTTGCTTTGCGTAATTCATGCGGATAAGACTCACTAAATAGCGATGCACTTTGGCTGGATGCATATCTAATTTACTAGATAAGTCTTTTAAAATAATCGGTTTATTATGCTCTAAAAGCGCATTAAGTACAGATAAACCGACCTCGAGTGATTGAACGCCACCAGATAATTTTTCTTCAATCATTCACTAACCCTTAATCCGCATTTATCCAGTTGTATTTGTTTCAAGTAGATATTCAATGTTACACATGATGCCTGAGCATGTTTCAAAATAGAAATCATCTTTTTGAATGATGCAAATAGGCGAATTCTATAAGTATATAACGACTCAAAAATGAGTTTTTACTTTTGTTCATATAGCAGCAGAATACAACAAAAGTTTGCTTATTGATCATTCTTGAGCGATAAAAAATCGGCATTGAAGACAATCTGCTCCAATGCCGATGCGCTGAAAGTGATTAAGCAGCAATTCGGTTTCGAATCTGAATATCCGTTGCTGCTGGAATGTCATAAAAACTCAAGCGGCAATGATGTATTCATCTTTGCCAATACGATGCTGCGATGTTTTGACTATACTCCTAATTCTTCTTCATGAAGGAAATGAGTATGGTGAGGCGCACGTTTAGTACGGCTCCATTCATCTAACATCTCGAGTTTCATTTCTTCGGTAATACGTGCAATTTTCGCATCTGCGTGAACATCATTATAAGTGAGTTCTAGACGATGACCGTTTGGATCGAAGAAATAAATAGAGTGGAAAATACCGTGATTGGTTACGCCTAATACTTTCACACCATTTTCTTCTAAGTGTTTTTTTGCACGTAACAAAGCGTCTTGGTCTTCAACTTCAAAAGCAATATGTTGTACCCATTGCGGTGTATTCTCATCACGACCCATTTCAGGTTGCGTTGGCAGTTCAAAAAATGCCAGTACATTGCCTTGTCCTGCATCTAAGAATAAATGCATATAAGGATCAAAGGCTTTGGTTGAAGGAACGTGGTCTTCTGCAAATGCCAAGATGAAATCCATATTGAGCATTTTTTTGTACCACTCAACCGTTTCTTTGGCATCTTTACAGCGGTACGCGACGTGGTGAATTTTTTTAATTGCAAAGCTCATCATAAAACTCCTTTTTCTTTATTCCCAATCTGGTTGTTGTTCTGGTGCGGCATGTAAAAATGCTGGGATGGTAAGACAGTGTTGATAAATTGATTCAATCTTGGGAAATGGGCTCAAATCTACTTTGAAGCGTTTTGCGTTGTAGACTTGGGGAATCAAGCAACAGTCAGCAATTGTGGCTGAATTTCCGAAACAGAATTGACCATTTGAACGCTGCAATTGCACTTCAAGACTTTTAAAGCCTTCTAAAATCCAATGTTGATACCATTCGCTTTTTTGTTCGTTGGTTAAGCTCAGTTCATCTTGTAAGTATTTCAGCACTCTTAAATTGTTGAGTGGATGAATATCGCAAGCGATTGCTTGAGCAAAGGCACGAATTTTGGCACGCTCAATCAAATTTTTAGGCAATAAGGCTGTTGCTGGATAGCGTTCTTCCAAATATTCCAAAATGCTTAGAGATTGCAGCAAACTTTGCTCTTCATCAATCAGGGTTGGAACCAGCTGGCTTGGATTCAATACGCTATATTCAGCTTGCTGCTGTTCATTTTTAACCAAATGAACTGCTTGAGTCGCATAATCGAGACCTTTGAGATTCAAAGCGATCCGTACTCGATAAGCTGCGGAGCTACGAAAGTAACTATACAGTTTCATAGCTTGCTTCCTCTTTTTCAGTAAAGCGAAAGCTTTTTGCAGCTAAGACCTTATTTGAAACTTCGCCGAAGCCAACACGAATACCATTTTTTTCACAATAACCTTTCATGATGACGCGGTCGCCGTCTTCCAAAAAGCCACGCTTTTCACCATTTGAAAGGGTTAATGGTTTGGTCGTATTCCACGTAAGCTCAAGTAAGCTGCCGTATGAGTTTTCAGTTGGACCTGAAATCGTACCCGATCCCATAAGATCACCAACTTGAACATTACAACCTGCAATGGTGTGGTGAGTAAGTTGTTGAGCCATCGACCAATACATATATTTGAAGTTGGTTTCGCAGATCACATCAGTTTGTTGCGATTTAGGGCTTTGTACTTCTACGCTGAGATGAATGTCATAGCTATTCGCAACGTTTTCTTCTAAGTAGCACAGTGGTTTTGGTTCTTGAGTTGGGCCTTTTACTTTAAATGGTTCAAGAGCTTCCATCGTAACAACCCAAGGCGAAATAGCGCTCGCAAAAGTTTTTGCATTGAAAGGGCCAAGAGGCACATATTCCCATTGTTGAATATCACGAGCTGACCAGTCATTGAGTAAAACCATACCGAAGATATGATCCCATGCATCTTCAATGGCAATTGGCTGACCCAGTTCAGTTGCTTTACCGACCACAAAAGCTGTTTCTAATTCAAAATCCAGCTTGCGTGTTGCAGAGAAAATTGGACGATCTTCATTTGGTAGTTTGATTTGTCCAGATGGGCGGATAATATCTTTACCGCTGACGATCACTGAGCTTGCACGACCATTATATCCGACAGGAAGTTCGCTCCAGTTTGGTAAAAGCGCATTCTTTGGATCTCTAAACATCGTACCTACATTCGTCGCATGTTCTTTAGACGAATAGAAATCGGTATAGCCAGGCACTTGTAGAGGTAAGTGTAAAGTTACCGTATTTTGCTTAAAAAAAGCTTGTTGGCGTAATTCCGTATTATCACGAAGCGTTGGATTGTCCGCTGAAAGTAGACTTTGTAATGTTTGACGTACTTTTTGCCAGTTTGCTTTACCTGAATCGATAAATTTATTGAGTGTTGGCTGATCGAAATAGCGAATAGTTTCATCGAGTTGTAGTAAACCATGCGTTTCTAAAGCAGCAAGGTCAAGGACTAAATCACCAATTGCAACACCAACACGTTTGTTACCGTCAGGTGTTTCACTAAAAATACCATATGGCAAATTATGCATTGTGAAATCTGATAGAGCTTGAATCTCAACAAAAGAGCTTAAATTCTGTGACATGATTTACTTTCCTTGTCTTTAATTCTATCTGGACGAAGCCATAAATTTTACTTTTCCCTCATCATCTTATTGAAAAATATGTAGATACTCTCAGTTGAGTAACAATATTTTCCTGTGATTAAGAAGAAGGATTAACCGTTATGAGTTCTATCATACTTAAATTTATTAATTACGCAATACATAATTTAATTACATATTTCATAATTATTGTTATTTGTTGAATTTTCTGCTTATATGCGCGGTTATGAGAAAAGTAAATTAATTATTTTTCGATCAACTATAGGCATTTTTGATTAATTTATGATATACGTAATTTAATACAAAAAAATTACGTGACAAGGATGAGAATAATCATATGTCAAAACCAGAGCAAGGAAATCTGAAACACGGTTTGAGCAATCGACACATCCAGCTTATCGCGCTAGGTGGTGCAATTGGTACAGGACTGTTTCTTGGTATTTCACAATCAATCAAGCTTGCAGGACCTTCAGTTATTTTAGGTTATGCAATCGCAGGCTTTATTGCATTTCTAATGATGCGTCAGTTAGGAGAAATGGTTGTACAAGAACCAGTAAGTGGTTCTTTTAGTCATTTCGCATACAAATACTGGGGGTCATTTGCAGGCTTTATGTCAGGCTGGAACTACTGGGTACTCAATGTTTTAGTGTGTATGGCCGAATTAAGTGCAATTGGGCTTTATATACAATATTGGTGGCCAGAAATCCCGACATGGGCTTCAGCTTTAGCCTTCTTTATTTTGATTAACGGTATCAATTTATTACACGTCAAATTCTTTGGCGAAATGGAATTTTGGTTCTCTATTGTTAAAATTCTTGCAATTTTGGCGATGATTGCCTTCGGTTCATATTTACTTGCGACAGGAACAGCAGGACCTCAAGCAGGCATCAGCAATCTTTGGGCACTCGGTGGATTCTTTCCATTTGGTGTAGAAGGTTTAGTCATGGCAATGGCTGTGATCATTTTTGCTTTTGGTGGTATCGAACTATTTGGTATTACGGCTGCCGAAGCACGTGATCCTGACAAAACCTTACCTAAAGCTGTAAATCAAATTATTTATCGTATTTTGATTTTCTATATTGCGACATTGTTTGTTTTATTTGCACTTTTCCCATGGAATCAAATGGCAGAGGGCGGTAGTCCATTCGTGATGGTCTTTGCTTCATTAGACAGCCAAGGTGTTGCGACGCTTTTGAACTTTGTAATATTAACTGCTGCTGTATCGGTTTATAACGGCACAAGTTATTGCAGCAGTCGTATGTTATTAGGTTTGGCTGAGCAAGGTAATGCACCTAAGTTTCTAAAGAAAATTAATAAGCGCGGTATTCCAACCAACGCCGTATATGTATCTGCTTTTGTGACGGTGCTTTGTGTACTGTTGAATTATGCGTTCCCTGATAAAGCCTTTGGCTTGCTAATGATGTTGGTGGTTGCAGCGATTGTAATTAACTGGATTGTTATTTCGTGGACACACTTGAAGTTCCGTAAGGCGATGTTAGCAGAAGGGCAAACGACTAAGTTTCCGAGTATTGCTTATCCATTTAGTAACTACCTTTGCATCGTATTCATGTTGTGTATTCTTGTAGTGATGTCATTGACTGCGGATATGCGTATTGCGGTGATGATGATTCCAGCTTGGATTCTGTGCTTAATGTTTGCTTATTACATGAAGCAACGTAAGTTGAAAAATGCACAACCAAGCGTTGCATATAATGCTGATGTATAAGCTTTAGATTTTCACTCTAAATTTTGGATAGGACTGAGTTTATCCTCAGTCCTATTTTCTTTTTATCTTTTGTTATAAAAGAACGGTGGAAGTGATGACCGTTCAAAAAAGGACATTGTTAATGTTTCAACATATCCCACCTTATGCAGGCGATCCAATCCTCTCTTTAATGGAACAGTTTAATGCTGATTCTCGCGCTGAAAAGGTTAACTTGAGTATTGGTTTGTACTACAACGAAGACAGTATCGTTCCTCAGCTTAATACCATTATCGAAGCGCAAAAACGTATTGCACCTAAAAATGATAAAACCAAACATTATCTCCCAATGGAAGGCTTTAAACCTTACCGTGATGCGATTCAAGCATTATTGTTTGGTACAAACAGCCCAGCAATTCAACAAGGTCGTGTTGCTACCATTCAAACGCTTGGTGGTTCAGGTGCATTAAAAGTCGGTGCAGATTTCTTAAAAACTTATTTCCCAAATTCAGAAGTTTGGGTGAGTCAGCCAACTTGGGATAACCATGTTGCGATCTTCAACGGCGCTGGCATCAAGAGCAACTTCTATCCATATTTTGATGCTAAAACACGTGGTGTTGATTTTGACGGTATGTTGTCGACATTAAAAACTTTGCCAGAGCAAAGCATCGTGTTGTTACATCCTTGCTGCCACAACCCAACAGGTGCGGATCTAAGTCCAGCACAGTGGGATCAAGTGATTGCAGTATTAAAAGAGCGTAATCTGATTCCATTCCTCGACATTGCTTATCAAGGATTTGGCGATGGTATGGAACAAGATGCTTATGCGATTCGTGCTTTAGACCAAGCGGGCTTGAACTTTATTGTCAGCAACTCTTTCTCTAAAATCTTCTCAGTGTATGGTGAGCGTGTTGGTGGTTTAACTTTCGTTTGTGATGATGCTGAAGCCGCACAATGCACATTTGGTCAGTTGAAAGCAACGGTGCGTCGTATCTACTCTAGCCCACCAACAACAGGTGCTTGGTTGGTAGATCAAGTGTTAAATGACGCTGATCTCAACCAACAATGGCAAGGTGAGGTCAAAGAGATGCGTGAGCGTATTATTAAAATGCGTAGCATCCTCAAAGATGAGTTGACTAAAGCCTTACCTGATCGTGACTTTAGCTATCTTGTGAATCAAAAAGGGATGTTTAGCTATACAGGTTTAACGGCTGAACAAGTGGACACGCTTCGTGAAGAATATGCGATCTACTTAGTTCGCAGTGGCCGTATTTGTGTGGCTGGTTTAAACATGAACAATGTTTATAAAGTTGCCAAAGCAATGGCTGAAGTATTGGCGAAGTCAGCTTGATACCATCAAGAAAATAGAGCCGAGAGGCTCTATTTTTTTATAAAAATACAGAAAAAGTATTGATCATTCTCTATCTAGAGTTAAGAACTCAATGTTTAAATAAGATAGAATTATAAAAATATTTCATCTCTTTTCAGCTTGGCATTAAGCCACCAAAGGGTTTCTTAAATTGTTGCAATCATTGAATATTAAAACCCGACTCGGTGGTTTTTACTTCTTCTACTATTCAATTGTTGGCACGTTCATGCCTTATTGGAATCTTTATCTACAAGATCAAGGTTTTAATTATCAGGAAATCGGTATTTTATCTTCGATTGCAATCATTACTCGTTTTTTTGCGCCATTTATTTGGGGGTGGGTTGCAGATAAATCAGGTAAAAGGATGCTTTTGGTTCGAGTTGCAACTTGGATGGAAGCTTGCATTTGGTTTGCGATTTTTATTATTCCAAATAGTTTTCAATCCGTGGCTTTGCTGATGCTGATTTTTAGCTTTTTTCAAAATGCAATTTTGGCACAATTTGAAGGGGTCACTTTATTTTGGTTAGGCGAAAAGAGAGCTGAGCTGTATGGAAAGATACGTAAATGGGGATCTGTGGGTTTTATCGTAGGTGTGTTTGCGATAGGAGCATTGTTAGAAGTTATTCCGATTTCTATGTTACCGATTTTACTGTTATCCGTTTCATTTTTAGCCTTTTTATGGTCTTTTAGCATTAAAGAGCCAGAACATGCACCAAGCTCACAAAGAAAATTAGAACCGTTATTGCCGATTTTAAAAAAGCCGATGATTGCGGCATTTTTCACAATTGAATTTATTTTGCTTTTTTCACAAGCACCATTTTACAGTTTTTATAGTAATTTTCTGAAAGAAATTGGGTTTAGTACTACACAGATCGGCTCATTATGGGCGACAGGCGTTATTGCTGAAATTGTCATGTTTGCGATCGCTCAAAAAGTCTTTTTTACGAGATTCTCATGGCGATCACTGGTCATCATTTGTTTGCTATTTACGAGCTTGCGTTGGTTTTTAGTGGGAATGCTTGGAGCTAATTTTATAGGACAACTTCTTGCACAATGTTTACATGCATTTAGTTTTGGCTTATTCCATTTGATTGCAATGAAAGTTATTTTCCAAAACTTTTCAGCAGAACAGCAGGGACGTGGTCAAGCACTCTATAGCACGATGTGGGGATTAGGCGTCGCATCAGGTAGTTTGTTAGCGGGACATTATTGGCAGATTTTTTCAGGCTCGACGATATTTCTCTGTGCGAGTATCGTCGTGCTATTGGGCTTGATGTTGGTAATTTGGCTGCCGAATCAAGTTGAAACAACAGCCTAATGATCATTTAGATTTTTATCTTTTGATATTCTGGCATCCAAGGTTGTGCCTGTTCAAGCTGAGCAGCAAGTTGCAGTAAACGATCTTCGCGACCAAAAGGTGCAATGAATTGACTTCCTAAAGGTAAGCCATTTTTATTCCAATAGAGTGGGACAGACATAGCAGGTAAACCAGTTACATTGGCAAGTTGCGTAAATGGAACCCAACTTAAATTATCTCTCACCATTTGCTCAACTAGCTTTCCTTGAGCTAAATAATGTGCTTTTCCAACTTTTAAAAGACCTTTTAAAATTGGCTTTTGCCAAGCAGGGGTTGCGACCTCTCCATTTTTCGGGGCAACCGAAGCGGTGGTTGGTGTTAAATATAAATCATATTGTTCAAAGAAAAGATTCATTTGAGTACTGTAGTGTCCCCAATTATTCAAAGTATGAATATATTCAGTGGCAGTGGTTTTAGCCCCAAAAGCAGCCAAAGCCACAGAGTCAAGTTCAAAATCATGATCCGTTGCGCCTGACATTTGCTTAATTTGCGCTTGCATATAAGAGAATTGACTAAACCAAGTTGTGACGAAATCTTTTGCTAATGCCATTCCATCAATTTGTGGGCGATCCTCAACCACAATATGTTCCAATGATTCCAAAAGCTTTGCTGTTTGATGAACGGCTTGAATCGCATCCTTAGATACTTTAGTACCAATCGGTGATGCAGTATTAAATGCAATTCTTAATTTTTTAGGTGTTTGTTGAATGACATCTAAATATTTCTGGGTTGGTGCTTCAATTTTAAATAGCGAAGTTTGTTCTGGACCTTGTACTGCATCTAACATAGCCGCACTGTCTCGAACCGTTTTACTCAAGACGTGCTGCATTGCAGCACCATGCATCGCTTCACTATATTGTGGCCCCCAAGGCGTACGTCCTCGGCTCGGTTTCAAACCGAATAAACCACAATAAGATGCTGGAATACGAATTGAACCGCCACCATCACCAGCGCCTGCAATTGGAACTAAACCGCCAGCAACAGCCGATGCTGAACCGCCAGAAGAGCCACCACTATTATGTTTTAAATTCCAAGGGTTATGACAAGTACCCCAAGCATCAGGTTCAGTAATGCCTTTGATCCCAAACTCAGGCGTATTGGTACGGCCGAATGTAATAATACCTGTTTCTTCCCAACGATTGACAATTTCAGCATTAAAATCAGGCGTATAGTTTATATTTTTGAGTGCTTGGCTTCCGTACGAGGTTGGAATACCTTGATATTCTTGAAATAAGTCTTTGACCAGAAAGGGAACACCAGCAAACATACCTGATTTAGGTTGATGAGCACGATGTTTTGCTTGCTCGTACATTGGAATAATGACTGCATTAAGCTTTGGGTTAACCAGAGCTGTACGTTCTAATGCGATTTCCAATAACTCAGAAGGATGAACTTGTTTTTGTTTGATCAACTGAGCTAAACCTAAACCGTCGTATTGGATGTATTCAGAAAATTTCATAGCCTTTATCCCTTCAGCTAAATTTTTATAAAGTACAAAGAAATAATTTTAATCATCAAGAATACCTTAAAAAAATTAGATCACAATCAAATAAATCGTCCGACAAAAATATTGTGTTTATATGGTTATGATTAAGTGTTTTTCTTAAAAAATATGCTAAGTTAAGGCCATGGAACGTTTTAGAAGACGACTTAATTAAATCTATGAAAAATATTTATATTATTGGATTATTATGTGCTTGCTCGACATGGACGATGGCAGAGACAGTGACAAATACAGCAACAGCGCAACAAGCAGCTAAGGCAAATGCAATTCGCGTCATTACTCGACCTGAAATTATGGGGCTGTGGGGAATGGAAATCGCAAATAATAAAAAATGTGTAGAGTACTATAACTTTCGTGGTATGAGCGATGTCGTTATCAAGAGTGGTAAAGAATGGACTTATGGTCTTTATGATTATCAACCTTCTGACGATCATAAAGAGCGATTACCAGCTCTGATTTTACAGATCAAATATGACAACAATGAAGTTGATTGTTCAGGTCAACAGCAAGATCAGACTGGTGAAGTTTCACAATATTTCGTGAAATGGGAAAATGAGCATACGATTGATTTCTGCGCTAATGAAAAAGGCGACAAGTGCTTTGCAACGCTACGCCGAGTTTTACCATAAGATTTTCTAGATATAAAAAAGCCTCTTAAAATTAAGAGGCTTTTTTATTTATGCTTTCTCAGCTTGTGGTTCGAGCTGTTTGAGCAAATGTTTTTCTAGATAGTGAATATCCATTGCTTGTTCACAAAAGTTTTTATCTTTTAAGATTAAGTCTTTGTGTAATGGAATATTGGTTTTAATACCTGTCAAAATCATTTCATCTAAAGCTTGACGCATACGAGATAAAGATGTTTCACGATCTTTACCATATGAAATCAATTTAGCAATCATCGAATCGTAGTATGGTGGAATGCTATAACCCTGATAAATATGAGAGTCTAAACGTATGCCAGCACCGCCCGGAGCATAGAAGCTCTCGATTTTACCGGGTGAAGGTAAGAACGTCGTTGGGTCTTCTGCATTAATACGGCATTCAATCGCATGACCTTTAACTTCGATTTGATCTTGTTCAAGTTCTAAACCTAAACCAGCAGCAATACGAAGTTGCTGTTCAATAATATCAACACCTGTCACCATTTCAGTAACTGGATGCTCAACCTGAACACGCGTGTTCATTTCAATGAAGAAGAATTCACCTTCTTCAAATAAAAATTCAAACGTACCAGCACCACGATATTGCATCAATTTACAAGCATTTACACATGCTTCTAAAATATCTGCACGTGCTTGTTCTGGTAGGTTTGGTGCAGGCGCTTCTTCTAACACTTTTTGATGACGACGTTGTAAAGAACAGTCTCGATCATATAAATGAATCGCGTGACCATTACCATCACCTAATACCTGTACTTCGACATGGCGAGGCTTCTGTAAGAAGCGTTCCATATACACGGTATCATCACCGAACCACATTTCAGCATCGCGTTGAGCAGCTTGAACTGACTCGAGAAGTGTGTCGACACGTTCAACAATACGCATACCACGACCGCCACCACCAGCGGCAGCTTTAACGATTAATGGGAAGCCAATTTCTTTAGCTTCAGCAAGCGCATTATTGATCGTTACGGCATGGTCACATCCAGGTACTGTCGGTACGCCTGCCTTTTTCATCGCAATAATCGCTGATACTTTATTGCCCATAAGGCGAATATGTTCAGGACGTGGACCAATGAAAATAAAACCTGAATTTTCTACAATTTCAGCAAATTCAGCATTTTCAGATAAGAAACCATAACCCGGGTGGATGGCATCAGCACCTGTAATTTCTGCAGCAGTAATAATTGCAGGAATATTTAAATAGCTTTCGCTACTTGCACCCGGCCCGATACATACTGCTTCATCAACAAAGCGTAAATGCATCAAGTCTTTATCGGCATCAGAATAAATACCAACAGTTTTAATGCCAAGAGTTTTGCAAGCCCGCGTAATGCGTAAAGCGATTTCACCACGGTTTGCAATTAATACTTTTTGCAACATAGAAATCCCCAAACTGATTAAGCACGGTAGCGGAAAAGTGGCTGACCAAATTGAATGACTTCGCCATTTTTCACTAGAATTTCTTCAATTACGCCACTTTGAGTTGCTTCAATTGGGTTCATGATCTTCATTGCTTCGATGATACCAAGCGTTTCACCCGCTGAAACAGTTTGACCTACATTTACAAACGGTGCTTCACCAGGGCTTGGAGCTGCGTAGAACACACCAACCATTGGTGAGGTTTCTACTGCGCCACGTGGTGTTTTTGCAGCAGGTGCAGCAGGCGCTGTAGCTGTAGGAGCAGCAGCAACTGGAGCAGCATAAACTGGTGTTGGACGAGTTAATGAGATGGATTGATCACCTTCCTTAACTTCAATCGCCTGTAAGTCAGATTCAATCATCAAGTCGATGAGTTTCTTGATTTTACGGATATCCATGAGTGAGCATTCCTGCAAATGTATAAATTAGTTAGAAGATTGAATTTTTTCGATAGCGTAATCGAGTGCAAAGGAGTAACCCTTAGCACCTAAGCCACAAATCACGCCGATGGCTTTATCTGATAAATACGAGTGATGACGAAATGCCTCACGTGCGTGAACATTTGACAAATGAACTTCAATAAATGGAATCGCAACGCCGAGAAGGGCATCACGTACAGCAACTGAGGTATGTGTTAGCGCAGCAGGGTTGATAATAATAAATTTTACCCCATCGTTTTGCGCTTGATGAATGCGATCTACAATCGCACCTTCCCAATTGCTTTGAAAAGTATCTAGGGTTAAAGATGCATTTTGAGCTTGAGCAGTGAGTTGTTGGTTAATATCATCTAAAGTGAGATAACCATATACCTCTGGTTCGCGCTTTCCTAGCAAGTTCAAATTCGGTCCGTGAATCACCAAAATGGTTGAGCTCATTCAGCCTGCTCCAATTCTAAATCTGCAAAGGTTTTTTGCAAGATGTCTGCAAAGTTTGCTTATTATGGCACAAAATTCTGCATTTTTTTTATAATTTGTTTTAATCAGTGAAGAAATTTGCATACCAAGCATGGTGCATATAATGAAAACTTTGCAAGGAATTGGCAATGTTAAAAAATGACAAATTTTTAGATATTTTGCTTTTTGAATATTTTAAACTGAAATCCCTTATTTCGTAGAGGTGATTTGTGTAACTCGGAAGTCAAAAAAAATGAATCGCTATTTTTAGTGATGATTAGGCCTACTCACTGGTGGACCAAATTATTCATTTTGTAAAAACAATGGAATAGGTAATTAGTCGAATAATTTAAGCATAAATAACTGTTTTTTATGTTTTTAGTTGATGGTTCTTGTTTGCGAGTGAACATTAGTTTTGCACGAGTCATTCTGTTATTTGCGTTCGAATACATGAAATATCCTTATAGTCTTTATGGTTTATACAAGGCTTTGTCACTAATCATTATCGATTAAGGTCGTTGTTTGCTCTTTATTCAATTTGCTGTGCTTAGCGATTGGCAAAAAAGCATGAATTGTGTCATTTCGGGTGGCGATTAATGACATAAAATTGTCTGAAAAAGTTAAGTTTAATCATTTAAAATCATTATTACTCAGGACTTGTTGATGATGAATGCACGTCATTCTTGATTTTTGAGCTGTCTTTTACAAAGACAGCTTTTTTTATTTTGTCATTGAAAGTGCAGCAGTGTAAGTATCTAGCAAAAGACAACTAGATGCTTGAATTTCATAGGATGCTGCTCGGTCATTTGAACTGTTCCACTTTTGCATTTGTTGAAAAAGCCATTCGAAATCATTGGTTTTAGGCTCAGCCGTATTTTGCACAAAATTCCGAATGATATTTTGGATGGTATAAAACTTTTCAACATGTACATCAGCTGAGCAATTGAATTGTATGACATCGAACTCAGTCAAAAGCTCCCAAACAGGACTGAAATCCTCTAAGACTTGAAGTTCTCGTTGAGCTTTCAAAATGGCGCTGCTTAATGCAATGAGTGTATTTGGATTCTGCGCAGCCCATTCTTGAGTCACAGCAAGTACTTTATCAGCGACATTTGGCGCAACTTGTTGACTTGAACAAACGATATGGCTGAGACCTTGTAACTCAGCTTGAGTATTCCAAGGTTCTCCTACACAAAAGCCATCAATTAAATGATTACTCAGTGCTTCAACCATATACGGAGGTGGTAAGGTTTTCACTTTGATCGTATGGGCAAGCTTTGTATCAGCGAGAGCTAACCATTCTCTCAAACAATAATGATGGATCGAATGTTTGAATACATGCGCTAAAGACACTGGATTTTGCTGTTTGATATAACCAACCAATTTGTTTGCAGTAACTTGTGCAGAGTCTTGCTTTTGTATGTCGAGTTCAAAACATAGTTTTTGACTTAAGCTAATAAATGCACGGTTTTCACTTAAAACCAAAGGTGTCTGTAAAGGGATGCCAATTTGATCTGCACCGATTGCAGCAGCAGGTAACATTGCGGATAAACAATGTGCAGCATCTAATAAGCCAAAGGCAAGACGGTCACGGAGACTTGCCCATGATGCTTCTTTGACTAATGTGACCTCTAGCCCAACTTCTTGGAAAAAGCCTCGATGTTTTGCCCACAATAACGCGGCACAATCAAGCAAAGGAATATAACCAAGTTGCAATTCGGTTTTTTCTAAGTTTCCTAATTCAACTGAATGGCTCATCTATTCATCCTTTATTTGATTATTTAACAATTCTTGGGCATCAAGCAGGCGACGTGCCATTTCACCAATCGTCATACGATGACTCATTGCATTTTTTCGTAGTAACTGGAATGCAGTGTCTTCAGTCAATCCATGCAATTGCATGAGTAGAACTTTGGCTTTTTCAACATCTTTACGATCTGCAAGTTTAGTTTTTGCATCTCTGAGATCACATTCGAGTTTCTTGTGCTTTTTAAATTGTTCAATAGAAATATCCAAAATGGTATGTAAGCGACTTGGGTCGATACCATCAACAATATAGGCTGTGATCCCCGCATCGACAGCTTGTTTGATGGTGTCTTTATCTGTGTTTTTGGTGAAGAGAACAGTAGGTAAGTCAAAGTTACTCACACAGCTTTCAATGACATCACGATGTGGGTGATCCATATCAAGCAGAATTACGTCTGCTTGAAGATGTTCTAATTTAAAAATATTCAGGTGATCGAGTGTAAAGCAAGCAACTACATCAAAGTCATGTTGAATTAAACTGGTCTTAATGTATTCCGCTCGAGCCTGATCATCGTCAATGAGTGCGATTTTGAGTTTCGGCATAAGTATAAAGGTCAATCTATAGATATGAGCACATGAATGTGCCGTAAGCATTGTTTTTGAAGCAATATTAGTGCCATAAAGAAATTCTTATTCGGTGCAATTCCTTTATAGACTTGTTGTTTATGCGCTTTATTGTATCGCTGCTTTTGTGATGATGAAATGAAAATCGATGTTGGAATCCTTAAAAGATGGATTTTGTATCTTTATGGTGCAAAAAAAGAGTTTTTTTGAAGCATAGATGAGGATGCAATAAAACAGGTCATTATTTATAGTGCATGATGTTAAAGCATATTTTAGGATTTATAGAAACCATGATATAGTATTAAAATATAATAAAAACAATAATTTAATTTTTTAATTAAAAACCAATCATGAGTTGGCATAATACTTGCTTATTTAATCTCAGTCAAAGACGACTTTTTAAAATTGTAAGACGGCCAACGATGTCCGATCTGATCGGTTTGTTAACACAGCTTGATGTGTCAACAAAGCAGTATACGTTCAGTATGGGAGATGGCAATGTCTTTAGATTTATCGGCGAAAAAAGCCACATCAATTAAGCTCTTTAGCTTTTCCGCACCAGCGATGCGAGCGTTTCACCTCAGTTGGCTTGCATTCTTTGTTTGTTTCTTTGCTTGGTTTGCTTGCGCACCGTTGATGCCAGTCATTGCAGGTGAATTTCATTTAACCAAAGATCAAATCGCGAATATCAATATTGCAGCAGTTGCGATCACGATTCTTGTTCGTTTGATTGTTGGACCGCTGTGTGACAAATATGGCCCACGTAAAACGTATACCGCTTTATTACTGATTGGCAGTATTCCTGTCTTTGGTGTTGCAGCAGCGAATAGCTACGAGTCGTTCTTATTCTTCCGTTTACTCATCGGCGCAATTGGCGCGAGCTTCGTAATTACTCAATATCATACCAGTGTCATGTTTGCCCCAAATGTTGTGGGCACTGCAAATGCTGCGTCAGCAGGTTGGGGTAATGCGGGTGGTGGTGCGACACAAGCGATTATGCCGCTATTGCTTTCTGCATTGGTGATGTTTGGTGTTGAGCAAGCGATGGGTTGGAGAATTGCACTGCTTGTACCGGGTGTGATGATGCTGATTGTCGGTGTACTTTACTGGAAATTTACTCAAGACTGCCCTCAAGGTGATTACAAAGAGCTTCGTGCCCAAGGTGTGGTGGTGGGTAGCGACAAAAAAGGCGGTCTTGCAATTTTGATGCATGCAGCACGTAACTACCGTGTATGGATTCTTTTCTTCTCTTATGCAGCATGCTTCGGTATAGAAATTTTTATTCATAACATTATTGCGATGTACTACGTAGATCATTTCAGTTTTGGTTTAAAAGAAGCAGGTCTAGCGGCGGGTATCTTTGGTTTACTTGCACTATTTGCTCGCGCGCTTGGCGGTATCTTTTCAGATAGAGTCGCACTTAAAAAAGGTTTGGATGGACGTACTAAAGTTCTATTCCTTCTCATTTTAGGCGAAGGCTTATTCCTCATGCTGTTCTCTCATATGAATAGCGCAGCACTTGCAATCTTGAGCATGACCGTATTTGCACTGTTTACCCATATGGCATGTGGTGCAACCTATGCATTGGTTCCTTTTATTGATCGTGAAGCACTTGGTGGTGTAGCAGGCATTATCGGTGCAGGTGGAAACGTGGGTGCAGTTGCAGCAGGTTTCTTATTGAAAGGAATGCTCGATATTCAAACTTGTTTAATGGTTTTAGGTGGCTTGGTGGTGGTAGCAGCGAGTTCTGTCATGCTGATCCGATTTTCGGTAGAGCATAAAGAAAAAGAACAACGCTTATTCGAACAAGCAGTGTTGGAACGTGGTACAGAACAAAACAGCGCAGCTTAACCCAGATTAGATTTTAGGAGAAACACAATGAAATTAGTGATGATTGGTCACGGTATGGTGGGGCATAAATTCATCGAAGCCATCTTAGAAAAAGCTGATGATGAATTAGAAATCACAATTCTCGCTGAAGAACCACGTATCGCATACGATCGTGTACATTTAACTGAATACTTCTCTGGTAAATCAGCAAAAGATTTGTCACTTGCTCGTTTCGATTTCGCGGATGCACATGGCATTGATTTAAGACTAAATACAAAAGCGATTGCCATTGATACAGCAGATCAAACGATCACTACCAGCATGGGTGATGTGATTAGTTACGATAAGTTGGTTTTAGCAACAGGCTCTTATGCTTTCGTTCCTCCAATTGATGGTAATGATCGCGAAAACTGTTTTGTATATCGTACCATTGAAGATTTAGACGCAATTCGCGAAGCGAGTTTGAATGCTAAAACAGGTGTGGTAATCGGTGGTGGTTTGCTCGGTCTAGAAGCAGCAAAAGCATTACGTGATTTAAACTTAGAAACACATGTGGTTGAGTTTGCACCGCGTTTAATGGCTGTCCAAATCGATGATCTAGGTGGTAAAGTTTTACGCCGAAAAATCGAAAATCTAGGTGTTAAAGTTCACACTCAAAAAGCGACTTCATCGATTGAGGCAGGTAGTGAAGCAACGCATGTGATGAAGTTTGCTGATGGCAGTGAACTTGAAACTGATGTGATTTTATTCTCAGCAGGTATTCGTCCACGTGATGAGTTGGCACGTTCTAGCGGCTTAGCAATTGGTGAGCGCGGTGGTATTAAAATCAATGATTATTGCCAAACTTCAAATGACAACGTGTATGCCATTGGTGAATGTGCGCTTTGGGATAATAAAATTTATGGTTTAGTTGCGCCGGGTTATGACATGGCCCGTATCGCAGCAAAACATATCCTTGCCGAAGAAACACATAGCTTCGCGGGTGCCGATATGAGCACTAAATTGAAGTTAATGGGCGTAGATGTAGCTTCGGTTGGTGATGCGCACGGTATGACACCAAACTCATTAAGCTATTTCTTTGCTGATGAAGATGCATTGGTTTATAAGAAAATTGTTGTTGATGCTGATAAGACGAAACTGTTAGGTGCTGTACTGGTTGGTGATGCGAAAGAATATAACGACCTTTTGCAAATGATGTTGAATGGTTTGGCACTGCCTGAAACACCTGAAAGCTTGATCATGCCAGGCTTTGCTGATTCTGGTGCGAAAGCAGGCGGTAGTGGCGTTGATTTACTTCCAGACAGTGCAACGATTTGCTCATGTAATAACGTATCTAAAGCGGATATTTGCCAAGCGATTTGTGATGGTTCAACTTCACTCGGTGCTTTAAAGAAATGTACTAAAGCTGCAACAGCATGTGGTGGTTGTGCGCCGTTGGTGACACAAGTTTTAAAATCTGAGTTACAACGTCAAGGTGTAACCGTTAATAACCATGTGTGTGAGCATTTCCCATATTCACGTCAAGAGATTTATCACTTAGTACGTGTCAATGAAATCAAAACATTTGATGATTTGATTCAACAACATGGTCATGGTCTAGGTTGTGATATTTGTAAGCCAATGACTGCCAATATTTTAGCATCATGCTGGAATGACTTTGTATTAGAACCAAGCCACGCGGGCCTACAAGACAGTAACGACTACTACTTGGGGAATATTCAAAAAGATGGTTCTTATTCAGTTGTTCCGCGTATGGCGGGTGGTGAAGTCACACCAGATGGCTTGATTGCTGTTGGGCAAATTGCCAAAAAATATAACTTATACACCAAAATTACAGGTGGTCAACGTGTCGATTTATTCGGTGCGCAACTACATGAATTACCATTTATTTGGGAAGAGTTAAATGCCGCTGGCTTTGAGTCTGGTCATGCTTACGGTAAATCATTACGTACGGTGAAATCATGTGTCGGTAGTACGTGGTGTCGTTATGGTGTGGATGATTCTGTTGGTTTAGCGATTGAATTAGAAAATCGTTATAAGGGCTTACGTTCACCTCATAAATTGAAAATGGCGGTGTCAGGCTGTACACGTGAGTGTGCTGAAGCACAAGGTAAAGATGTTGGTGTGATTGCAACTGAAAAAGGTTGGAATTTATATGTCTGCGGTAATGGTGGTATGAAACCGCGTCATGCAGAGCTTTTGGCTTCTGACTTGGATACTCAAACTTTGATTCGCTATATCGACCGTTTCTTTATGTTCTACATTCAAACCGCAGATCGTTTACAACGTACCAGCGTATGGCGTGACAATATGGAAGGTGGCTTAGATTATCTCAAAGCGGTGATTGTTGAAGATTCTCTAGGACTTGCTGAAGAACTTGAAAATCGTATGTCTCACGTGATTGGAACATATCAAGATGAATGGCGTACTGCCGTTGAAAATCCTGAGATCCGTAAACGTTTCCAAACTTATATCAATGCAAGTGCAGAACAACAAGCCGATCCATACATTCAATTTACAGAAGTACGTGATCAAATTCGTCCATTAAATGAAGCTGAACGTTCAGTTGATCGTATCCCAATGGTTGAAGCATAAGGAGAATCAAAATGACCAATTTAAAAGATATGAATATGCTTCCAAATGATCAGTGGGTAGATGTATGCCATTTGAGCGATATTACACCGAATACAGGTGTCGGTGCTTTGATTGAAGGGCAATCCGTTGCTTTATTCCGTGTTGGAAATGAAAACCGTATCTACGCATTGAGTAATAAAGATCCATTCAGCCAAGCGAATGTTATGGCTCGCGGTATTATTGGTGATCTACAGGGTGAGCGCGTGATTGCGTCACCGATTTATAAACAGCATTTCAGTCTAGCAACTGGGCGTTGTTTGGAAGATAAAGATCAAAAACTTTTAGTGTTCCCGACCAAAATTGAAAATGGTCGTGTGTGGGTCAACCCGACACCACAAAAGACTTACATCACCAATAATGGAACATCACAAGATAAATTAAAACTGGTGTTGATTGGCAATGGTTTAGCAGGTATGCGCTGTCTTGAAGACTTGTTAGATATGGCACCTGATCGTTATGAAGTGACCGTGATTGGTGAAGAACCATGGGGTAATTACAATCGAATCATGTTGTCACCAGTGCTTTCAGGTGAAAAAACCATTGATGACATTATGTTGCATCCACATGCATGGTATAGCGATAAAGGAATCAAATTTATTGCGGATGATCCTGCGGTGAAAATTGACCGTACCCGTAAGATTGTACATACAGAGAAAGGTGAAAGTGTTGATTATGATCGCTTGATTATTGCAACAGGTTCATCACCATTTATTCCTCCAGTCCAAGGCGTGGATTTAAAAGGTGTGATTAGCTTCCGTGATATTTACGATGTCAATACCATGATCGAGTATAGCCAAAGCAAGAAAAATGCAGTGGTGATTGGTGGAGGTTTACTTGGTCTCGAAGCAGCGTATGGTTTGGTACAACGTGGTATGAACGTGACTGTATTGCATCTGATGGATCGCATTATGGAACGTCAGCTTGATAGCCGTGCGAGTGGCATGTTACGTCATAGCATTGAGCAAAAAGGCATTAAAATCATGACTGAAGCGAATACTGAAGCTTTGATCGGTAAAGATGGTCATGTCAGCCAAGTGCGTTTGAAAGACGGTACGGTACTAGACGCTGATTTAGTGGTGTTTGCGGTGGGTATTCGTCCAAATATTGCATTAGCACAAAGTGCAGGCTTACGCTGTAACCGTGGTATTTTAGTCAATGACACCATGCAAACTTTTGACCCAAGTATCTACGCGGTTGGTGAATGTATTGAACACCGTAATCAAACTTTTGGTTTGGTTGAACCATTGTGGGGACAAGCATTTATCTGCGCAACACATCTTGCAGAGCATGGCAGCTTGACGTTCAAGTCTCCAACCGTACCGACACAGTTAAAAGTCAGTGGTGTGGATGTGTTCTCGGCAGGAAATTTTGAGCCGAAAGAAGATTATGAAGACATCATTTTGAACGATGAAAAACGTCAAATTTACAAACGAATTATCATTCAGAAAGATCATGTGATCGGTGCGGTGCTATTTGGTGATACAGAAGATGGTATGTGGTATGCCGATCTGATTGCTGATCAAACACCGATTTCAGGTTTTAGAAATAAATTGTTGTTTGGTAAAGATTTTGCAATGAAAAAAGCAGGTTAGTCATCTTTGGTTTAGGGGAGTCATCCCCTAAACTGAAATCGAATACGAAACGCAGTCAGAGATGAAAATAGGTAGAGGGGCAGTCATGAACAGTATTCAAAATTTAGAACACAGTCGCTCCGATCATATAGAAAAAATCATTACAAAAACGACTTGTCCCTATTGTGGCGTGGGATGTGGTGTCAATGTTGAGGTGCAACATAAAGCACATGGCACAACGGTTCAAGTGTCTGGTGATGCCGAACATCCATCTAATTTTGGTCGACTTTGCATTAAAGGCAGTCGTTTAGCCGATACTTTGGGTTTAGAAACACGCGTATTGAGTCCAATGTTTGGACGTAAAAATCATCGTGAAGCAACCACTTGGGATGCTGCGGTGGAAAAAATTGCGACACAATTTCAAGCATGTATTGATCAATATGGTCGTGATAGCGTTGCCTTCTATGTCTCTGGGCAGTTGCTCACTGAAGATTATTATGTGGTCAATAAGTTTGTTAAAGGATATTTAGGCACTGCCAATATTGATACCAATTCACGCTTATGTATGTCTTCTGCAGTTGCAGCGCATAAGCGTGCTTTTGGCGAAGATATCGTTCCAGCCAGCTATGAAGATTTTGAATATGCCGACATGGTGGTCTTAGTTGGTTCTAATACAGCATGGTGTCATCCTGTATTGTACCAACGCATTATGCAGGCTAAAAATAAAAATCCAGATTTATTTGTTGTGGTTGTTGACCCACGTTTTACCAGTACTTGTGAACAAGCTGATTTGCATTTGCCAATTTTACCTGGGCAAGACGTTGTTTTATTTAATGGTTTGTTGCAGCACTTGTATCAGAACGATCATGTTGATCATCATTTTGTTGAATCCTATACAGAAGGTTTAGAAGCACTATTAGACGCAAGCGCGACCGAACAAGATTTCGACAGTATTGTAAAACGTACAGGGATTTCAGCTGAAAAATTACAACTGTTTTTTGAGAAGTTTGCTGAAACAGAAAAAGTAGTCACGCTATTTTCGATGGGCGTGAATCAATCTTCTCAAGGGGTCAATAAAGCAAACAGCATTATTAATTGCCATTTACTCACGGGAAAAATTGGTAAGTTAGGCGCAGCGCCATTCTCAATGACAGGCCAACCGAATGCCATGGGTGGACGTGAGGTTGGTGGCTTAGCCAATATGCTTGCGGCACATATGGATTTGGAAAACCCATCGCATCAAAACCTTGTGCAAGATTTTTGGCAAAGTCCCACCATTGCCACACAAGCAGGATTGAAAGCGGTCGATTTATTCAAGGCAGTTGAAAGTGGCAAAATTAAAGCCATTTGGATTATGGCAACCAATCCTGTGGTGAGTTTGCCAGATGCAGATCAAGTGAAACGTGCCTTAGACCAATGCGAGTTTGTGGTTGTTTCAGATATCTGTGCTGAAACTGATACCACAGCGTATGCCGACGTGTTGTTACCAGCACTTGGTTGGGGGGAGAAAGATGGCACGGTGACCAATTCTGAACGCCGTATTTCACGTCAACGTGCCTTTTTAGATTCACCGAAACAAGCCAAAGCGGATTGGTGGGCAGTTTCTGCAGTTGCGAAAAAACTGGGATTTACAGGCTTTGACTTTAATCATGCATGTGACATTTTTAATGAACATGCAGCTTTGTCGGCGTTTCAAAATGCAAGCCTTGATCAGCGTGATCAAGTTGAAAATTTTCGCTATTTTAATTTAAAAGGTTTAACTGAATTATCAGTTGAAGCCTACGACCAATTGCAACCGACACAGTGGCCTGTATGGGAAAAAGGACAAAGTATTGCTGTTGAGCAACTTTTTGATCAAGGTCGTTTTAGTCATAAAAATAGCAAGGCGAAATTGATTCCAACAGTTGCGATTGATCCTGTTCATTCGATTTCGGAAGATTATCCGCTTATTCTCAATACAGGTCGTATTCGTGATCAGTGGCATACCATGACCCGTACAGGATTATCAGCAAACTTAACCACACATCGTGCAGAACCATTTTGTGAAATCCATCCAAATGATGCTTTAAAATTTGGTATACGTGACAAAGCACTCGTTGAAGTGCGTTCAGAATGGGGCAGTTGCGTGCTACGGGTGACGTTGGCGCAAGGTGTGCGCCGTGGTCAAATTTTTGCACCGATTCATTGGACTGAGCAAGTCGCTTCAGATGCTAGAATTGGCAAAGTGGTCAATCCAGTGGTCGATGCCATTTCGGGTGAACCTGAATTCAAACACACACCTGTTGCGATTCAACCGTTCCATACGACTTGGCAAGGTGTACTCTATGTTCGTGATGGTTTTGAGCATCATATTAAAGCTTCACTGAATAGCTGTGCTTGGTGGGCTAAAGTAAAAATTGCTAAAGCTTTACGTTATGAAATTGCTGATCGTCATCACTTTGATGAAACGCAGAAAAACCTGAAAAGTTTTTTACCCTTTATTGATGAAACCTATGAATGGTTGAGTATTGAGGATATTTCTGCTCAGATGAGCCATAGTGTGATTCTGAAAGATGGCATTTTGATTGCGAGCCTCTATATTGCGCCATCCGATATGTTGCCTGATCGTGATTGGGTCGCAAGTTTATTTAAACGTGAACGCTTGAGTGCCTTGCATCGCAAAGCTTTGCTTGCAGGCATGCCAATGTCTGCAACCAATAATGATGGTCCATTGGTTTGTAGTTGCTTTAAAGTTGGAAAAAACAAAATTATTGAAGCAATTAAAACGCAAAATATGACACATGAGAAACAAGTGACTGCATGTCTAAAAGCAGGAGGAAATTGTGGTTCATGTTTACCCGAAATTCGTGGTTTGATTAAAACCTGTCAAGTGGAGGCTGAGGCATGAATACCGATTTTCCCGCTACAGATCTGGTGATCTTGGCGGGAGGGCAAGCACGTCGTATGAATGGGATGAACAAACTATTGCAGCAGTTTGATGATCAGATTCAGCTCTCCAAAATTTGTCAAAGGTTCAAACCAGAAGTCCAACATATTTGGGTGAATAGTCATAGAGACAATTCGATTTATAAAAGCATAGAACCTGATATTCAGTGTTTTTCTGATGATCAAAATGGTTTCTTTGGCCCGTTAATGGGAATGAAAAGTGCTTGGTCACATGTACAAGCGGATCACGCGCTGTTTATACCATGTGATGTCACTTATATTCCGAAGCAAGTTTTGACTAAATTGCATCGGATGTTAGAGAAAAACCCGCAAGCAGCGGCAGTTTACGTTTCTATGAATGGTGATGCACTTTATCCATTTTGTCTGTTAAAAAGGGAAAGTCTTGCTGTTTTAGAACAACAAATTGCAGTGAATAAACTCAGTTTGCGTGATTGTTTCAAGCAGTTGCATGCGCAAACTGTGGCATTCCAAAAACAAAGCTTGTTTTGCCACAGTATTAACTCTTTGGATGAGTTGCAACAATATCGTCAAATGAAAGCATTTAAACAGATATTTAGTCCTTAATTGAGATTATGCAGAAGCTTTGCTAAGGTATTTTTGCATTTCCTCTACTGGTACCATCCCACCGCCAGTACCCCAAACAATATGATTTGCATTCTGAAGTTGTTGCTCAGTAAATTGATGTAAATCAATATAGTCTGAATGTGAATGAACCAGAACTGGGCCAAGCATTCCAGCCAAAGCAGAAGGTTCTAGCTTTAAACTTTCAGACTGATTGAGCATCCCAAGCAGGTTGTACATGGTTTGGTCATCCAATGTATAAAAACCATCCAATAACCGTTGCATTGCTCGACCAACAAAACCTGATGCACGACCTACAGCTAATCCGTCCGCAGCTGTGACATTGTCAATACCGATATCTTGAACTGAAATTTCATCATGTAGACCTGTTGCTACGCCGAGTAACATGCACGGTGAATGAGTGGGTTCTGCAAAAATACAATGAACGTTATCTCCAAAAGCCATTTTCAAACCAAAAGCAACGCCACCAGGCCCACCACCAACGCCACAAGGTAAGTAAACAAATAGAGGGTGTGTTTGATCAACAATGGCTCCTTGTTGAGTCAATTGTTGTTTTAAACGCTCACCAGCAACGGCATAACCTAAAAACAATGTTTTTGAATTTTCATCATCGATAAAAAAGCAATTTGGATTTTTTAATGCCGCTTTTCGACCTTCTTGTACAGCTATGCCATAGTCCTGCTGGTATTCCACAACAGTGACACCATGTGAGCGTAATTTGTCTTTTTTCCATTGGCGTGCATCAGCAGACATATGAACGGTGACATCGAAGCCCAATTTTGCACTCATAATTCCGATGGACAGCCCAAGATTACCAGTAGAACCAACAGCGATGCTGTATTGACTAAAGAAGGTTCTAAACTCATCACTATTCAGTTTTGAATAATCATCATTCAGATTGAGTAGATTTGCTTTTAGTGCAAGCTGTTCTGCGTGATAAAGCACTTCATAAATGCCACCACGTGCTTTGATTGATCCTGAGATGGGTAAATGGCTATCTTTTTTTAGCCATAAAGTACCTTGAATGTTTTGATTAAAATGCTGTTTTAGATATTTTTGCATATTTGGAATGGCAGTCAGTTCTGATTCGATAATGCCATTTGTCGTACTCGTTTCTGGGAATACAGCCATCAAGTAGGGTGCAAAGCGTGCTAAACGATCTCGTGCATCATCAATATCTTTTTTGGCTAGACCAACAAATGGTAAGCCTTCAGCCAGTGTTGTGAATTCAGGATTAAACCAAACAGTTTCTTTGAGTTCAATCAAATCTTTGACGATAGGATGCTGATTAATAAGGTCTTGAATTTGCTTTGAATCCATTCATTTTCTCTTGAAATTTATTTAACCAATAGTGATGTAAGCTTGAAGGAGTTTTGTTCTTTCAAAGCCTTTTTTCAATATCCTTGAGATTAAACCAAGAATAGTGATTTTTCACGTTTTAAAAGCGCTTATTTTGTATGAAGTGCATTTTTGATTGATACATTGTTTTTATGAATTTCTGATAAGAGCTATTGACCTTTAAATTTATAAGTTCTATTTTGGAACTAATATGTTTAACATTGTGCTTCTTATTTTCTGTTCATGTCTATATTAAGATTGATCAAAATAAGAATGCTAGAAAAATAAAATCAACAGGAGCGCCAAATGGTCGCCTTACGTTATCAGCAGATACCTCTGCAATTTCTGTTTGAACATCAAGCAACGCTAGTAGGATTGGGTAAGATCGGGTTGCGAAGTATTGCTAAAAAGAAAGTAGCCACAGTGAATTGGCAAGCTTTAGCTCCGATTACGGAAATTATTGATCCACCAAGTACTAAATTGATTGAGCACTATATTCAATGGAGTGGTGCATCACCTAATAAATATAACAACTCAATCCCCGCGCATATGGTTTCACAATGGGGATTATCGTTTGCGACACGATTATTATTGCAAACCAGTTATCCATTGAGCCAAGTGATCAATCAAGGGGTAAGTTTGACGATACATGGTGAGCTTCCTCGAAATGAAAAGCTCATGGTTCAAGCCAAAATTTCACAGGTTGACGAACGCAATGGTCTCGCTAGAGTTTCGGTGCAGATCAAAACAGGGACAGTCATCGAACCAGAGTTGATTGAAGCCGTATTGCATATGGCATTTATTTTGCCAAATTTCAAAAAGATGAAACGTACTGAAAAGGTAGATCAAAAAAATTGGCAAACTTTAGGGCAATGGTCAGCAACAGCTGATGATGGCTTTAAATTTGCGCTATTAACGGGTGATTTCAATCCAATACACTGGGTTGGACCACTTGCAAAACTATCGAGTTTTGGTCAGAAAGTTTTGCATGGTTTTGGCGTATTTGCTCGTGGTTTTGAGTTTCTGCCTGAGTCTACAAAACAAATCGATATCCGATTTTTAAAACCTGTGAAATTGCCGTCTAGGCATAATCAAGTTGAGATCAGTATGGAGCAAGATCAATGTTTTGTTCGAGTTGTTGGTTCTGAAGGCCAGATTTGTTTAATGGGACAATTTCAATAAAAAATTGGGGAAATAAAAATGACAAACTTAGCTGTAAGACAAGATGTGACAGCATGTATTCTATGTTCACGTAATTGTGGTTTAAGTGTCGAAATTGAAAATAATCAATTCAAAAAAATTAAGGGGGATGAGCAACATCATTTTTCCCAAGGTTATATTTGTCAGAAAGCCGCGAGATTACAGCATTATCAACAACATGCTGATCGCTTAACCTCACCACTAAAACGACAGGCAGATGGTTCATTTATAGAAGTTTCATGGGAACAAGCGATTCAAGAAATTGCGGATCAGCTTGTCCATATACGAAATACTTATGGCGGAACAGCATTTGCATCGGTGGGTGGCGGTGGTCAGGGTAATCACTTAGGTGCAGCGTATGGTCGTCAATTGCTATATGCCATGAAAAGTTTTTATGCGTATAACTCTTTGGCGCAAGAGAAAACAGGTGATTTTTGGGTCAATGGTCGTTTGTTTGGTAGTCAAGAATGTCATACCACTGAAGATGTAGAGTATGCAGATTATGTGCTCTTTATCGGGACAAATCCGTTTCAAGCACATGGCATTCCTAATGCACGAGATACGCTAAAACATATTAAGAAAGATCCAAATCGTACCATGGTGGTGTTTGATCCGCGTGTCACCGAAACTGCAAAACAGGCAGATATTCACGTTCAATTAAAGCCTGGAACAGATTCTTATTTAATGTCTGCCATGATTGCGATCATGTTGCGTGAAGAGTTATATGATCAAGCATTTATTCAACAACATACGCATGGCTTTGAAGAAGTAAAGAAAGCTTTTCTTGCAGTTCCAGTCGAACAATATATTCAAAAAGCAGATGTTTCCGTGGAACTGATTTATCAAATCGTGCGTGATTTTGCCAAAGCCAAAAGTGGCTGTGTGCGGATTGATTTAGGGATTCAACACACCTTAAATACGACTTTAAATGGCTATTTAGAAAAGCTTTTGTATTTATTGACTGGGAATTTTGGCAAACAAGGCACTAATAATTTACATACCATGTTTGTCCCAATTCTCACCAATACCGATGAGCGAAATCCTAAATATCGCCGTACGGTTTATCATAAAATGTTCCCAATCTCTGGATTTTTTCCACCGAACATTTTGCCAGATGAAATTTTAAAAGCGGGTGATCAGCGTGTTCGTGCGGTGTTTGTCGATAGTTGCAACCCATTACTCACTTATGCGGATACGGCAGCATATGAGCAGGCATTTCAGTCTTTAGATTTGTTGGTGGTTGTGGATGTCGCAATGACTGAAACAGCACGTTTAGCGCATTATATTTTGCCTGCGCATAGCCAGTTTGAGAAATGGGAGTTCACGGGATTTAACTTAGAATTTCCTAAAAATGGTTTCCATTTACGTCATCCTTTATTCAAACCACAAGGGAATACCTTACCTGAAGCAGAGATTTATACACGGTTACTAGAAGCAATGAAGGTCATTCCTAAACAATTTCTAATTTTAAGCAAAATTGCTGAAAAAGATTCGGCAAAAACAGCTTTTCTTGCTTATTTCACTGCTTTGGCAGCTAGCTTTGCAAAAAATAAGAAACAGATTCCTTTTGCCGCTTCAATTGTTTATCGAACCTTAGGTAAAACATTGCCTGACGATGCTGCATCAACTGCTTTGTTATTACCTTTATGTATGCAATACGCTGCTCAGCACTATAAGGCTGTGAAACAAGCCGGCTATCAAGGTAATCGTTTGAATCTAGGTGTGAAACTATTTCAAGCAATTTTGAAACAACGTTCAGGGATTGTGTTATCTCAACATGAATACGATGACGTTTGGAACTTGATTGCGTACAAAGATAAAAAAATCCGTTTGGCTATTCCTGAGATGTTGATTGAGCTGGCTCAGTTAAAACAGCAAGCTGCAAAACTGAGTGATAGTTTCCCATTTATTTTATTGGCAGGCGAACGCCGTAGTTATAATGCCAATCAAATTTATCGTGATCCTGCTTGGCGCAAAGTGGATGCGGAAGGGCGTTTGAGAATGAATCCTCAAGATGCTGCTGATTTTGGTGTGGAAACGGGTCACGCATTGCAATGCGTATCTGAACATGGAAACATTCAAGTCGTCGTTGAGTTAGATGAAGGAATGCGTCAAGGTGTGGTGTCATTGCCTCATGGTTATGGAATTCGTTACCGTGATGGTGAACCAATTGGGCCACAACTGAATCGGTTAACCTCGACAGAACATTGTGATCCATTGTCGAAGACACCATATCATAAATATGTACCTGTTCGATTAGAACGGTTAGATGCTTAAGTGAGTTGACTATTTTGCACCACATTATTCCTAATTTTCATTTTTATGATCTAAAGTGGTGCAATGTCAATACAACAAAAATACTCAAGACATTGTGTATTTTCATGAGTAGATTGAAAGAGTTGTCTATTTGAACGAATAAACTACAGAGCACTTAACTGGCTTTTAATACTGGAATAATTATTGCTATATTAAAACTTCTAAGTTTGGGCAAAGAACAAGAATGCACGCTACTTGTGCTTAGACGAAGAAAAGTGTTCCCAAAATGAGTGCATATGATGAAGCATAAGAGCCCTGAAACGATGTTACCGATCTTGCAAGATCAGTATGGTCGTATTAAGCGTAAGTTACGGATTTCCGTAACTGATCGATGCAATTTCAAATGCGTTTATTGTATGCCTGAGCATCCAGAATGGATGAAAAAACAAGATTTATTGAGTTTTGAGGCTTTGTTGGTCTTTTGCCAATATATGGTTAAGCAAGGCATTGAAAATATCCGTATTACAGGTGGTGAACCTTTGATGCGTAAAGGTGTGGTTCATTTTATTCGTGATTTACAAAGCCTAAGAGCAATTGGCTTAAAGCGAATCTCGATCACGACCAATGGTCATTATCTGGCGAAATACGCAGAACAATTGAAACAAGCAGGTTTGGATGATTTAAACATTAGTTTGGATAGTCTGGATGCTGATCAATTTAAACAACTTACGAAAAAAGATTTAGCACCCGTGTTAAGTGGTATTCAAGCGGCGCAAAGTGTGGGGTTGCCATTTAAAATTAATTGTGTGCTCATCAAAGGACAAAATGAAGATCAGATTTTGCCGATGGTCAATTGGGCGAAACAACAGAACATTCCACTGCGTTTTATTGAATTTATGCCTTTAGATGGCGATCAGCATTGGACTGATCAAGCTGTGGTGAGTGAAGCCGATATTTTGGCGCAGTTACAACCTCATTATGACATTCATGTTTTGCAACAACAGCATGAGCCAGCGCGTCAATACCGTTTAGATGATCAATATACGATAGGTATTATCTCAACGATTACTCACTCATTTTGCGGTGACTGCGATCGGATTCGATTAACGGCTCAAGGTGAATTGTATAACTGTCTCTTTGCTCAACAAGGTTTAAATATCAAACCTTATCTACAACGAGCGATCAAAGAAAAAATGTTTCAACAACTTGATCAGCAGATTAAGCCTTATATTTGGCGTAAGGCAAAAGGTTATCATGCAATACAGAATCAACAAGTACGTAAAATCAGTATGCACATGCTGGGCGGTTAGTTAAAAAAGGTGGTCTAAGGAAAATATGCAAACCATTGAAATCAAAATTGAAGCTTTTGGCGCGATTGAGCGCTTGTTACCAAAGGCACTTGCATTTGAGTTTGCAGCAGATCAACAGGTTCAAGATGTTTTAACACATATCGTTGGATTATATCCTGATGCAGCACATGCTATGGAAAAATGTGCATGTGCAATTGGCGAAGATATTGTGACAAGACAAGTTTCATTGCCGACATCATGTACCCTTGTTTTATTATCACCCGTAGCTGGAGGATGAAAAATGCGTGAGTTCGCCAGAGTCCAAGATCAGGCTTTAAGCTTGGATAGTTTTGATCCGATTCAAGATTTTCCTGAATGTGGTGGTGTCAATGTTTTTATTGGCACAGTACGCAATCACCATGAAGGTAAAGCCGTTAAGGCATTGAAATATACCTCTTATACGCCTGTTGCTGAGAAAATGATTCGTGAAATCGAACAGGACGTAAAAGCTAAATATTCAGAAGTCTCTTATGTCCGCGTGATTCATCGTATTGGTTATTTAGATGTAAGTGAAACAGCGATTATTGCAATTGCATATGCTGCACATCGCAGTGAAGCGTTTCAAGCCTGTGAAGAGGCCGTTGAACGTGTCAAGCATGAAGTTCCGATTTGGAAAGAAGAATTTTTTATGGATGGAACGAGCCAATATGTTGAAGGTTGCTGTATTCGGAAAGATGCAACTGAGCAAACAAGTTTTTCGTTAGCTAAAGAAGAAAAAAGTGCAAAACATGCACATCATCACCATGAACATTGTGCACATACACACGATTAAGTCTTAGGAAGTAAAAATGAAAAATGTAGGGATGAAACCCGAAAGTTATCGTGTTGCAGAAGCACAAGCAATTTTATATGCCCCACCACATTGTATTCAGTTACTTCGCGATGGAAATACCGAAAAAGGTGATGCACTTAAAACAGCACGTATTGCAGGTATTTTGGCGGCAAAGAGAACAGATGAACTGATTCCGCTTTGTCATCCGTTACCGATTTACCGTGCGGATATTGATTATACGTTGCAAGATGATCATGTCGTGATTTTAGCCACTGTTGAAACGATTGGGCCAACAGGCGTTGAGATGGAAGCACTGACAGCGGCGAGTCTTGCAGGTTTAACGATTTACGATATGTTAAAACCGCATTGTGAACCTGATGAGTTATGCCTAGATCAATGTAAATTGCTGAAGAAAAAGGGCGGAAAATCACATTTTAAACGGACGCTACGTCAACCTGTTTCTGCGGCAGTCATTGTGTTATCTGATACCGTTGCTGCGGGACGTAAACCTGATACAGCTGGCAAATCTGTGGTTGAAACCTTGACTGAGGCGGGTTTTGATCCAATTCATTATCAAATTTTGCCTGATGAATCTGACCAATTAAAAGATTTAGTTTTAGAGTTAACAAAATCCTATGCTTGCGTAATGACTGTTGGTGGTACAGGGATTGGTAAACGCGATATTACTGTAGATACATTAGAACCATTACTCGAACGTAAATTGGATGGTTTGATGGAAGCCGCGCGTGCATTTGGACAAAAACGGACGCCATATGCTGCCATGTCACGTGGTGTTGCAGGATTTATTGATCGTTCATTGATTGTGACTTTACCGGGAAGTCGTGGTGGTGCAAGTGAATCAATGGCTGCCATTTTGCCTGCCTTGGTACATATCTTTGATGTTTGTCGTGATCTACCGCATCCAGGAGGATATGAATAATGTCGGGATGTGGTGCTGAGAAAGGTCTCATAAGTATTGATGAAGCACTTACGTTGATGCGATCAACACCTCAAACATTAAGGACAGAGACATTACCTTTAGGGGAATGCCTCAATCGTTACTTAGCTCAAGATGTTTTCTCGCCTGTTGATTTGCCAAGTTTTTCACAAAGTGCTGTCGATGGTTATGCTTTACATACGACTGCTGAGCAGCTTCAAGACAGTGTATTTCATGTGATTGGCGAAATTAAAGCAGGGAGTGATGCTGAACATCAACTTTTAGATGGGCAGGCGATTCGTATTTTTACGGGTGGTAAAGTACCAGAGGGGACGACGCATGTTGCCCGACAAGAGATTGTTGCGATTGAGTCGGATCAAAAAATTCGTTTAGCTGAACACATTAAGCCACAAGCAGATATTCGTTTTACTGGTGAAGAAGTCCAACTGGGACAAACGCTTGCCGAAGCCAGCCAGAAAATCAATATTGGTAGATTAGCTGCTTTAAGCATGGCAGGTGTTCAACAACTCAATGTATTTAAAATCCCTAAAGTCGCTGTGGTGATCACGGGTGATGAAGTCGCTGAAACAGCAGATGATCTCAAAGCAGGTAAAGTCTTTGATGCCAATGGTCCACTTTTAAAAGCATGGTTTAAAGACTATGGGCTAGAGGTTGAGATCTTACATATTGCTGATGAAGCCTCACTGGTGACTCAGTGTTTTGAACGTTTAAAACAGCAATTTGATGTGATTATTACCACAGGTGGTGTTTCAGTCGGTGATTACGACTTTGTACGTCCATGTGCGTTTGAAACAGGGTTTGAGCAAATTTTTTGGAAAGTAAAACAGAAACCGGGGAAGCCACTGTTTTTTGCTGAATATAAGTACAATCTACACCACTGCTACTTATTAGGTTTACCAGGGAATCCTGCTGCGGTTTACGTTTCTATGCAGGTTTACGGCAAAGTTTTACTTGATGCGTTGCAAAATCAACGACAAGACATCCAATGGTTTAATGGTATTTTAACCCATGATCTCAAGTCGGATGCACGTGAACGCTTTTTAAGAATGTATGCTTATTTTGAACAAGGCCAATTAAAACTGAAAAGTTTGGCGAAGCAGCAATCACATATGCTCAGTAATTTGATGCAGGCAAACTGTTTAGTGCGAATTCCAGCAAATGAAAAGCTAGAAGCAGGTCGCGAATTATCTGGATTGTTTATTATCAGCTGATTGATTTCCATCAAGTTATCGAATCGATACATTTTTGGTACTTTTAGCCAAGTGCCAATATTGCATCTGATAGCAAAGGTGGTTTAGTGTATATTTTATATTGTTTAGATTCTAAACATTACGGTTCAAGACATGGAAGATGTCTTTTTAAAACTTTAAAAATAATCAGGTGATAATAATGAAATGGGAAGAAATTGGTGATCAGCCGTGTTCTGTCGCGAGAACACTTTCAGTTTTGGGCGATCGTTGGACAATGTTAATTCTGCGGAATGCTTTTATGGGTGTACGCCGTTTTGATGATTTCCAACGTAGCTTAGGATTGACGCGGCATGTTCTCTCTGAGCGTTTGAAGCGTTTAGTAGAACATGAAATTTTAGTCAAAGTTCCTTATGTACAACGCCAAGAACGTTTTGAATACCAACTTACTGAAAAAGGTTTGGATTTATATCCAATCATCCTTGCGATGGTGCAATGGGCGGATAAATGGATGGATCTAGGAATGGGGAAGCCGCTTGAATTTACTCATAAAAGTTGTGGTAAAAAAATTAATCCTAAAGTAGTTTGCTCTGAATGTAATGATCCTATTCATGTCCAAGATGTACGCGTAGCCGCTGGTCCAGGATATTTTGCCTTTGTTGAACAAAAGCAAAAAACAGCTTAATTCATAATGGATATTGTTCTATTTCATGTTTTATAGCATGAGATAGGACTTCAAAAACTTTTGAATTTTGGCATTGTGCAACATTAAATCGGATAAAGTTTTGATATTGCTGACTCTGACTAAATGCATTTCCGGGTGCTAAAATAACACCTTGTTCAAGACATTTTAGTGCGATACGAGAACTGTCTAAATGCTTATCTAATTCACACCATAAGAAGATGCCTGCTTGAGGTTTAAGCCAAGGCTGAATTCCTAATTTTTCTAAATTTTTGATTGTAAAATCCATCGCTTTTGCAAGCCGTATTTTTAATTCCTCTAAATATTTGCGATAACTTCCATCTGTAAGTGCAATATACAGAATTTCAGCGGATAGATGATTACCTCCAAAACTTGTCGCAATTTTAATATCGGTCAAATCATCAATCCATTCTGATTTGCTCGCGATATAGCCAGTCCGTACAGAACCAGATAATGTTTTTGAGAAACTACCGATTTGTATTACACGAGAAAGACCATCTAAGGCGGCAAGGCGAGGGGCTGGATTTAATTCAAGATCAGCAAAAATATCATCTTCAATTACGATGAGATTGGAGTTCTCAACCAATTTTAAAACTTGATAAGCGGTTGTTGGTGTTAATACAGCACCTGTTGGGTTGTGTATACCTGAATTCGTAATGTAGAGCCGAGGATTATGGGTCTGGATTGCTTCTGCAAATGCATCTAAATCTGGCCCAGTTTGAGTATATCGGATACCAATGATCTGAATTTGATGAACTTTGAGTAAAGCATGGAAATTGAAATAACAAGGATCATCGACTAAAACCACATCATTTGGTTTAAGAAAATAACGACAAATTAAATCAATCGCTTGTGTACCTGAATCCGTCAGTAAGATTTGATCAGGTAATGCTTCAATACCTTTGTTCAAGATTCTACGGGAAATTAATTCTCTAAGTGACTTTAAACCAAGCGGTGTTGAGTAATCTGTCAGGATATTGGCATGGGTTTTTGAAACCGTTCTGATGGCTTTGCGTATATTTTCGTGTGGCATCCAGTCATCTGGTAGCCAACCACAGCCCGGCTTTAAAACATTTTGTTGTGCTTCTAAAGATTGTCTAGAAATCCAAAGTGGATCAATCGTTCTGTCGATTATTTTAGGATGGATCTCTGAGATAGATAAAGGAGCTAAAGGTGCTGAGACAAAAAAACCTGAGCCTGTTTTAGACTCAATTAGGCCTTTAGCAGCCAGTCTTTCATATGCTTCAACGATTGTTGAGATAGATAGATTCAGTGTTTTGGCTAAAGCACGCACTGAAGGAAGCCGTGAGCCTGTTGTTAATGACCGCGTCTTAATTTGTTCGTTTATATGCGATACCACAAAATCTATTTTTGTATTTTTCATGAATGATCTCAACTGTATTGGTTTTGATACCAATACAGTTATTTAATATTGTACTGTATTGTGTATGGTGCAGTTACCTTATCACAGTTTAAATTCTCCATATAGGTTTGGAGAATACATATGAAAGCGATGCGTGATGGTTGGTTGAATGGGCTTGTTGGTGTCGTGATATTTGCAGGGTCTTTGCCAGCTACTCGAGTTGCCGTGATGGATATGAGCCCGACTTTTTTAACTGCAGCGAGGGCGGCTATAGCTGGTGTTTTAGCATTATTTCTCCTCATACTTTCTCGACAAAAATTACCCGAAAGACAAGACTGGCTTTCTCTCTTATATGTTTCGATAGGTGTTGTTGTCGGATTTCCACTCTTTACCGCACTTGCTTTACAGTATGTGAGTGCAGCGCACACCATCGTTTTTATTGGTTTGTTGCCATTGGCTACGGCTATCTTTGGTGTCATACGTAGTGGAGAAAGACCAAGTGTAATCTTTTGGTTATTTGCTATTTTCGGTGCTTCTCTTGTTTTTGCTTTTATGTTGTTTCAAACGCAAAGTTGGTCATTTAACTCTGGTGATTTTTTTATGTTGGTGGCGATTTTACTTTGTGGTTTTGGTTATGCAGAAGGTGGGAAGTTGTCAAAGCATTTAGGTGGCTGGCAAGTGATTTGTTGGGCATTGTTAATAACACTTCCGATCATGTTATTGCTCTCGTATTTGTATTTACCTACAAATTTTCAGTTGATTCCTGTACAGGCAAAATTGGGGTTAGCTTATGTTTCGATTTTTAGTATGTTGATTGGTTTCTTTTTTTGGTACAAAGGCTTGGCACAAGGCGGCATTGCAAAGGTTGGTCAATTGCAGTTGCTTCAACCGATTTTTGTGCTTGCAATAGCAGCTGTCCTCTTACACGAGCAAGTGAGTGTTGCAATGTTTATGGTAACCGTTGCAGTCATTATTTGTGTTGCTTGTGCAAAGAAATTTGCTTGAACATGATATTTATAAGCAATTTGCAGGTTTAGGCACACCAGCAAGTCGACTTAAATGACGAGCGACTAAACCTGTATTGAATCTTTGTTGCAGCTCAGCATTGTTGATTTCAGGACTCACAGTTTTCATTAAAAACTTGATCAACGGACGAGTTGCTGGCGAATGACCATACTGCTGATAGAATTGACGAACAGCATTAAGCACCTCAAAGTGCCATTCTGTTAATTCCAAATCCAAAGATTTAGCGAGTTCTTGTGCAACTTCTTGATTCCAAATGGTGTAATCCACCAAATGACCATCTTGATCCAATTCTAATTGCATAAAATAGCCTAAGTAAATTTTAAATTAAATTCATATTTCTTTATTTCAAAGAAATAGAACGCTCAAATTGTAAAACTAAATCTGCAAATTGCGAATATTCGATGATGCTCATTCGATCTTTTACTGAGTCATTGAGTAGGTTTTGTTCGTTACTTAAACAGTAGATAGGAGGAAAAGCAGCCAAAATATTCTCAGGAATGTGAAGTAATGCTTCACCCATTACAACAATAGAATCATTGGCTTGAGCCATCAGAGGTAACTCAGTCCAGATTTTATCTAAATTAGCATAGGGTGCTTGAACAAGAAAAAGAGTGTGCTTTTGCATAAATGACCTTACCAATATAAAACATGGTCAAATGATTGAATAAACTCAGGTTGAATGTTGATAAATTCAATTTCCTGATCAGTATTTTTTACGATTGGTAGCGCTTGATTTTTAGTTTCAACCAATATTGGCGTCAGGTCGTAAAATTCAAAACTTTCGACCATATTGGCAGCGATTTTAAACGCGAATTTCAATTGATCGAACTCTAATTTATTGTCCAATAAACTTAGTGCAGCATCTTTCAATAATACTTTGACAGAAATACCAAAGGTTGCTAAAACCATAGTTGCAGACAAACTTTCATTGATCTGCAAACTAGTTAAATTGGGCTGCGTTAGGATGACGAGTACAGATTTCACACAATTTACCTTTTTAAAGCAACACTCTATTAAAAAACTTGAATTAAAATTGAATTAAACGAGAACAGCTTTGCACAGCATCAGCAAGCTCTCCAAGTCCAACTAACTCAAAACTTTGAGCTAGGTTGTGGTGTTGAAGTGAATGACGTTGTGCATTGCTGGCATCAGTGATACCCCGTGCAAGGGCAGCACTGACACAGACAGGGAGTCGAATGCCAAGCTTTTGCCATTCTTGTTTTAAGTTGCGTTGATCATCAGGATACCACTGTAAATCATTCGCAACATGAACACCGTCTTGGTAAAAGAAGACACGAAATTCCTCATGCTTATTTTGCAGTGCTTGCGCTAAACCAAATGCATGCCAAGCCATAATCGAAGTAGGTGCTGAGGTAATTAACAGTAGTGTACTCATTGAACATTCACTATGGTCGCGAAGACAAAACGATGATGGATATATTAAAAAGAAGGTAAGTATACAATGATTTTGGTGACAGGTGGTTTAGGCTTTATCGGTTCACATATTGCTTTGAGTCTATTGGCCCGCGGTCAAGAGATCGTCATTGTTGATAACTTAGCCAATTCGACTTTGCAGACCTTGGAGCGTCTAGAATATATTTCTGGAATGTATATTCCATTTGCGAAGCTTGATGTAAGAAATACGCCTGCTTTAAATAAAGTTTTTGAACAATATTCAATTGATACCGTGATTCACACAGCGAGTTTTAAATCACTGGAGGAATCCAACTTAAAACCTCTTGAGTACTACAATGACAATGTCAGCAGTATTATGAGTTTACTTCGCGCAATGCAGCGAATGGGAGTTAGGCAACTCGTTAATCTGTCTAGTTTGGCAGTTTATGGAAAATCTGATGCTGAACTGACTGAAGCAACTGAATTTAATTATAACTATCCAAATCCATATGTTCGTACGCAACAAATGGTAGAAAATATTATCGCGGATACATATAGAGTTGACCATGAATGGAAGATTGTGAACCTTCGTTTGTCCAATATCGTCGGCGCATTTGAGCACGGAGTATTGGGTGAATATGTTACTCAACTTCCTAAGAATATTGTGCCTTTGGCTTTACAAGTTGCAGCAATGCAACGTGATTCTATTGAATTACAAAATCAAGCAGAGACGGATGATGGTACCGTTGAGCGGAGTTTTTTACACGTCCTCGATGTTTGTGATGCTGTATTAGCAACATTGAATTGGTTTACAACACAGCAAGGTTGTTTGGAAAACTTTAATATTGCGCATGATCAAATGACTTCAATACAGGTGCTTTTGGACGAAGTTTCAAAAGTAACCCAAACTGAAGTACGCGTGCAACCTGCAGTTTATCAACATCAGGAACTGGCTCAGCTGGGTGCAAAAATTGAAAAAGCCGAACGCATTTTAAATTGGTCGCCAAAAAGGCCTTTAAGTCAGATGATTGAAGATGAGTGGCGTTTTTATTTGAATACATTAAAAGGTAATTAGGATAATGATTCTTATTTACATTAATGCGTGGTTTAATTAGGATAATAACTATCCGTTAAATATTCCAATAAATTTTTAATGGATATTGATTAGCCAAAGCATCTATTTGCTTCAGCCCAAAATATTTTCAACCAAATAGAGCAGAGGTTGTTTATGCAAATGCGTATTGAACATGACACAATGGGTGAAGTTGAAGTCCCTAATGAAGCTTTGTGGGGCGCTCAAACTCAGCGAAGCTTACAAAACTTCAAAATAGGGCAAGAGCGTTTACCGCGCGCAATGATTCGCGCAATGGGTTTGGTAAAAAAAGCTGCTGCGATTACTAATGCTGATCTGAAACAACTTCCTGAAGATCTAAGTCAATATATTGTGGGTGCCGCTGAAGAAGTGATTGCTGGGCAATGGGATTCACAATTTCCATTGGTCGTGTGGCAAACAGGTTCCGGTACGCAGAGCAATATGAATTGCAATGAAGTGATTGCAAATATTGCGAATCAAAAACTAGGTCAAGCATTAGGTGCTCAAAAACCAGTACATCCTAATGATCACGTCAATCGGGCGCAATCAACAAATGATTCCTTCCCAACGGCAATCCATGTTGCTGCTAGTTTGCAAATCAATGAGTTACTCATTCCTGCTGTTGAGAAACTGAAAGAAACTTTACAGCGGAAATCTGAAGAGTTTGACGACATTGTTAAAATTGGTCGCACACATTTACAAGATGCGACGCCTTTGACCCTAGGTCAAGAGTTTAGCGGCTACGTATCTCAGTTAGAGCATGGATTGAAGCGTTTAAATCAAGCATTGGCTGGTTTATATGAGTTGCCTTTGGGTGGTACAGCTGTAGGTACGGGGTTAAATGCGCATCCTGATTATGCAGTGAAAGCAGCAGAGCAACTGGCACTGCTTACGGGTTTACCATTTGTCACTGCGCCTAATAAATTTGAGGCATTAGCGGGGCGTGATGCCGCTGTCTTTGCTTCAGGTGCGTTGAAAACACTGGCTGCGAGTTTAAATAAAATTGCCAACGATATTCGTTGGTTGGCGAGCGGCCCTCGTTGTGGCTTTGGAGAAATTCGTATTCCTGAGAATGAACCTGGATCGAGTATTATGCCTGGTAAGGTCAATCCTACTCAGAGCGAAGCAATGACAATGGTTGTTGCTCAAGTCTTAGGTAATGACACAACGATTAACGTTGCAGGTGCATCAGGTAATTTTGAACTTAATGTTTTCATGCCTGTCATTGCATATAACTTATTACAATCCATTCAGTTGCTTGGTGACGCGTGCAATAGCTTTAATGATCACTGTGCGGTGGGCATTGAGCCGAACAGAGAGAAAATTGATCACTTTTTACATAACTCATTGATGTTGGTGACTGCACTGAACCCAGTAATTGGTTATGAAAACTCGGCCAAAGTTGCTAAAACAGCTTATAAGGAAAATAAGACATTAAAACAAGTTGCTGTTGAACTTGGACTAGTGACAGCAGAGCAATTTGATGAGGTGGTCAAACCTGAAAATATGGTATCTCCAAATAGCAAGTAAGCCTTAGCACCGAACAAACAATCCTTCTTTTAAAGAGGGATTTTTTATGAGTAGTTTTTATAAAGTGAACTGCGTACAATATGCTTTTGATTTATCTGATTGTTGCTTCATTATGCTGAATATCTATTTAACAGATACTAAAACTAACATCCAGTTTGCTGATCTTCCAAACGAAAATCCTGTTAAGTTTCTGTTGAATTTAAAGAAAATTTTCCCAAGTACTGCGGATTTATTGTTACCTGTTTTACCAGAGGACAATAACTTGGAGAATGTGACGTGGGAAGCAAAGTCAAAAGACTTTGAAACATTTAAAAAACTATTAGAAGGTTGGGGGATTATCGAGCTTCGTTTGAGCGCAATTACAGCTTATAAAGATAAGAACTTTGCGAATGACTTGGTTAAAAAAGCACAATTCAAACGTAAGCAAATTTCTCAAAAGCATCAGCAATTATCATTGATTGCTTTGGATTATATCTTGATGCATGAGATTCATGCGCTTATTGATGCGGAACTAGTTATGATTGGTGAAAAATTCTATTTACCAACATTACGTGATCTTTGGAAAAGTCAACTATCAGATCAAATTTTACAATGTAAATTTTAATTTGAAAAAGCAGGTTATTTAACCTGCTTTTTTATTATTTCACTGATAAGATAGAGCAAGTCTTGACCTAAAAACAATTACAAGATTTTAGTGTTGGAATGTTGAGACGGCATATATATTGCTTATATGGATATAAATATTATTGCGGGAGAGAGGTTCTGCAAAGAACTCGCCGAAGGAGCAACGACCCCGGAAACTCTCAGGCAGAAGGACTGTAATAATAGAAATACAATCTGGAGAGTAGTGCGCTACACGTAGGAATTTATTCATAAACTAAGGTCTTCTACGTGTAACACTCACCGAAGGGGATGGCTCGATGATTAATTGGTAATCATTTGCCGAAACTCTCAGGTACCATGACAGATGGGGCTATGCATTAAGAAATGTTATGCATTTCTAGGAGTTTGCTATGCCTCATGTTGTGATAGTTGGTGCGGGGATTACAGGTGTAACGTCTGCTTATGAATTAATTAAATTGGGATATGAGGTGACCGTTATTGATCGCCATTTGTTCCCTGCAATGGAAACTTCTTTTGCAAATGGTGGTCAATTATCAGCATGTAATGCTGAAGTTTGGAACCAGAAATCTACGGTACTGAAAGGTATTAAGTGGATGAGTAAAAAAGATGCACCATTATTGCTCAACCCATCGTTTAGTGTGCACAAATACCGTTGGTTGGTTGAGTTCCTGACTCATATTAAAGATTATAAAGCTAATACAATCGAAACAGTCCGTTTAGCCCTGTTGGCTAGACAACGTCTTTTTGAAATTGCTGAGAAAGAAAATATTTCCTTTGATTTGGAAAAACGTGGCATTTTGCACATGTACCATACCAAAGAAGATTTTGAAATCGCTAAAAGAGTAAATGATGTTTTAGTTGAAGGGAAACTAGAGCGAAATGCGATTACGCCTGAAGAAATGAAAGCGATTGAGCCTAATCTAACAGGTAATTATTATGGTGGTTACTATACGGCAGGTGATGCTACGGGCGATATTCATAAATACTCTGTTGGACTTGCTGAAAAAACGCAACAATATGGGGTCAAATATCGTTTTGGTTTAGATGTTGTTGATGTGAAGTTTCTACAAGACAAAGTAGTTGTTGATTGTAAAAACAGTTCGGAAAATGTTGATCCAGATACTAATCAACTGACTCAAATTGAGGCAGATGTTATTTTAGTTTGTGGTGGCGTAGGCAGTTATCAGCTTGCTGACTTACTTGGTGATAGTGTCAATGTTTACCCTGTAAAAGGCTACTCAATTACAGTCCAATTGAAAGATGAACGCAGTGTACAAAATGCACCTTGGGTGAGTTTATTGGATGAAAGTGCAAAGATCGTAACGTCTCGTCTTGGCGCTGATCGTTTCCGTGTTGCAGGAACGGCAGAATTCAATGGTTATAACCGTGATATACGCGCAGACCGAATCCAGCCTTTGATTAATTGGGTAAATCAAAATTTTGATATTTCAACAGAGCATTCAGTTCCTTGGGCAGGCTTACGTCCAATGATGCCGAATATGCTGCCAGTTGTTAAGCAGGGTAAACAATCGAGAGTTTTCTATAATACAGGTCACGGTCATCTTGGTTGGACATTATCTGCTGCAACAGCAGTAATCATTAGCCAAGAGATTGCTCAAAAATTCCCTCGCTAAAACTAAAAAGCCGATGTGAAAACATCGGCTTTATTTTTCTATAAAAGCTTAATCGTATGGACGGTAAATACCTGTAAAACGTTCACAACCTTTTTGTTTTGTTTTCACAACCAACAATGCTTTTTGATAGTCAAATTGATACTGGCATTTTTTTTCATTGTCGATAATTTCATTTTTTTCACTTGGCGTGCTGTATGACAAAAGTGAAATAGTCTGAGTTTCGATTCGATTATTCGGGTTGCGATAAGCCAAACCTTCAATTTTTAATTTGTCTTTATCTAATTGATGAACTTTTAAATGCACAGGTTGTTTTGCAATTTTGCCATGTTCATATTTTAAATAATGCTGTGTCAATGTTTGGTTCATTGATGTGAAAAAATTCAAATCATCAATACGTGCATCAAATTGCTGTTGAAAACATGACTTGGTTTTGCACTGCCTTATTTGGTTTAGCCAAAGGGTTTGTGTGTCATGCAATAGTTGTAAAGGAGCATCTGTCACTAAATAAGCGGTTAGAAACTTGGTATTTAACTGTGTGCGCTGCTCTTCATATTTTTTAGAGCATATTTTACCTAGTTCAATATTGTGATTTGAACATTCGATCGAAGCTGCAAACGCAAATGTTGAGCAAAAACAACTCAATGTCAGGATGTAACCAGATTTCTTTAATTGATTTCTTACAGTGTTAAACAGCATAATCACTTATACTTTCAGTCTAATTTGCTCAATGTACTATAGCGAAATAGAAAGCCTGAATACAAGATTAGTTCAGTATATTGTAAAAGGAAAATCATATGGTTGCTCATATTCGTATTGGTCAAGGGATTGATGTACATGCGTTTGAAGAAGGTAATTTTGTTACTTTGGCAGGTATAAAAATCCCACATACGCATGGCCTAAAGGCACATTCAGATGGTGATGTCGTATTACATGCGCTATGTGATGCATTGTTGGGAGCTTTAGCGTTGGGAGATATTGGGCAACATTTTCCTGATACAGACCCTGAATTTAAAGGTGCTGATAGCCGTGTTTTACTCAAACATGTTTATCAGTTGATTTTGGATCGTGGTTATCATTTAAATAATGCAGATATCACAGTTGCATGTGAGCGTCCAAAACTCGCAAAACATAATTTAGAAATGCGCCAAAGTATTGCTGATGTACTTGATGTTGATATTACTCAAATTAGCATTAAGGCCACAACAACTGAGAAGTTGGGTTTTACAGGTCGCCAAGAAGGGATATTGGCAACCGCGACAGTATTGGTTTCACATCAAGCGAAATGATTACTGTTGATTAGAGATTGTTGTAATTCTTGTGTTGCTTTACGGCCTTGCAGTTGTAAAGTAATGCTATGAATTAAACCCGTCCAAGTTTCATTTGGTTCCCAAATCTGATGCAATAGCTCTTGTGCGGCTGGCATATCCAAATTCATATAAAATTGGCGATATAAATACATTAGGCTGCTCACACGCATATTTTTGGCGCAATGCAACCAAACGATTTCATTTTGTACAAGATGATCAATTAAATCTAAGACCAATAAACATTGCTCAGAACATGGTACATCCCAATCAATCGGAATGTAAATGTAATTTAGACCTAAATCTAAACAAATTTGATCCTGTTTGGATAAATGGTTTTCAGACTTGCTGGTTGCAAGGTTAATAATTGTGCTGCAACCATATTCTTTAATCTGTTGAAGCTGCTCAGCGCTGGGTTGAGCTGAGGTAAATAGATGCTCGTGAACTAAAGAAAAGCTTGGTATTTGAGAAAGTGCTTGTTCAAGTGAAGTCATAACGTCCGCTGTACCATAGTGGGTTGCAGTTCTCATATTATGAGAAATTTATTGTAAAAGCTGTTGCTACTATAAGTCTTTTTATTTAAGTGTTCAATTTAGATTTTATAAATAAAAACAGCATCAGAAGATGCTGTTTTTTAATGCACAAATCAGTCTTTTTTTAGATTTTCATTGAGCAAAAATTCCACCAGTGCTTTTTGTGCATGAAGGCGGTTTTCAGCTTCATCCCAAACTACTGCATTTTTGTGATCTAACATATTTTCTGAAATCTCTTCACCGCGGTGTGCAGGTAAGCAGTGCATGAATAAACAGTCTGGATGAGCTAAGTCCATGAGCTTTTCGTTCACTTGGAAATCAGCAAAAGCTTTCTCACGTAATTTTTGCTCTTCTTCTTGTCCCATGCTTGCCCATACATCAGTAACGATTAAATCGGCATTTACAGCGGCATCTTCAGCTTTGTTGAACACTTCAACACAATCAGCAAATTCAGCTAAAAACTCAGGTTTTGGTTCATAGCCTTCAGGTGCAGCAATTTTCAGTTTAAAGCCCATCATATGTGCAGCTTCAATATATGAATTACACATATTATTGCCATCACCAATCCAAGCAACTGTTTTGCCTTCAATACTACCACGATGCTCTTGATAAGTTTGTAGGTCAGCTAAAAGTTGGCATGGATGATGGTCATCGGTCAGACCATTAATCACAGGTACTTTAGAATAAGAAGCAAAACGCTCTACGATGTCATGACCAAAAGTTCGGATCATCACAATATCAAGCATGCTTGAAATAACACGTGCTGAATCTTCGATCGGTTCGCCACGGCCAAGTTGGGTATCGCGAGGAGATAAGAAAATAGCGCTACCACCAAATTGGCAGATACCAGCTTCAAATGAAATACGAGTACGTGTACTCGATTTTTCGAAAATCATTCCCAAAACTTTGCCAACAAAAGGCTGAAATACCGTATTGCTATGCTGCATGCGTTTGAGCTCGTGAGCACGATCTAAAATGCGTTGCAGTTCTAAAGAGGATAGGTCACGTAAAGTTAGGAAATGCCGAAGCGCCATAATTACTCCCACAATAATTATTGAATAAAAACAATAATTAATTGTTATTTAATGGGTGGTGAACAAAAAATGAATTGACTACTATACTATACACCCAAAAAAATGCAAAAGAATTAGACCTTTTGGTGGGCTTTTAAAAATAAATCGACAGAATAATTAATATAATCAAATATTTCAGCATTATTTTCAGGGACATCTAACCCCATTAAGTTGCGCCATTCTACATCTCTCAAAATACCAAAATACATCATTGCGGAGAATTTAGGTTGCAAGCAATAGATTTCATTCTTTGAGTGGGCGTATTCGAGAGCAAAAGCAATCGTGTCTTGGATATTTAAGGCACATTTGTCATAGAAATACTGAGCGAGTTGTATGTCCTTCTGCGATTGTTCGGTGAACATGCGCATAAAAGCGATATTGTCAGGTAGTATGATGTGTTGGTAGAAACGTTGTAATGTTTGAGTTAAATAGTTTCTTAAATTGATTCTTTCAGGATCAAATGGAAAGCATACGCCAGCAAAGAAAAGTTCACGACGATATTCACAAATCGCAGTAAAAAGACCTTCTTTATTGCCAAAATATTTATAAATCGATGCTTTAGAGCCGCCAGCATGATTAACAATATCATCCAAAGACACAGCGTCATAACCTCGTTCTAAAAACAAATCAGTTGCACAAAGCAAAAGTGCAAGACGACGTTCTTCACCACGACGAGTTTGAGGTTTGGCACAGCTTGGATAACAAAGTTCAGTCATTATTTACGCTTGAGATGTTGGGAGTGACCTTAGTATAGCAAAAACCATATGTCTTGTATGGCTATCGAGTTTTCGTATGTTTCAAAACATCTCAATAATATAAAAAGCGACTTTGTACACGACAAAAAAAG
>NZ_AXCD01000024.1:0-64855 GCF_000475335.1 Acinetobacter sp. COS3 | reverse complement strand
AATGCAGAGGGGGTGTTTTTTATTGCGGGGAAAAGAAAATATAAAAAGAATAAATGAGGTTAGGCAGCCATCACAGGTGGTTTACCTTCATTGGGTTTGTGTGGTCGTTCATGGTTATAGAACCACAACCAACTTGTTACATAGTCTTGCACTTGTTCCAATGTATCGAACAAATGTTTACTTACCCAACTATAACCCATCGTGCGATTGTAGCGTTCGATATATGCATTTTGTTGTGGCTTGTCAGGCTGAATATATCTGATACGTATGCTCTGCAACTTTGACCAGTTAACAAATTCATTGCTAATAAATTCAGGTCCATTATCGCAGCGAATCGCCAGAGGTTTATTGCGCCATTCAAGCAACTGGTTCAATATACGGATGACACGCAGTGCTAGCAATGATAATCCAGCCTCAATTGCCAAACCCTCACGACGATAATCGTCAATCACATTCAGTAAGAGATAATTTCGTCCATCACTTGGCTGGTCATGCATAAAATCTAATGATCATACTTGATCGGGGCGGATCGGCCCTTTCAGTGGCTCAGGTGTATGTCGTTTCAATCTACTTCTTACTCTAATGCGTAAGTTCAGTGCCAACTCACAGTAAAAGCGATAACAAGTTTCACTAATAGTAAATGCCTTGCAGGCCAAGCGAATGCTAATAGCATGATAAGCAACGGCTTGTTGTGCCATCTGCCGACGACAAGATGCCTTTACCACTTTTTTGACATAGCTTCCTGAATGATTTCAGCTTTGAGCCTCTCTTCAGCATATATTTTTTTAAGCTTGGCATTTTCTGCCTCTAGTTCTTTCAGCCGAGCAATTAATGAAGTATCCATACCACCATATTTGGAACGCCATTTATAAAAAGTCGCATTACTCATGCCATGTTCACGGCAAAGAGTGGCAACAGGTGTACCTGATTCAGCTTGCTTCAAGATGGAGATGATCTGGCTGTCAGTAAATTTAGATGTTTTCATGCAGAATCTCCTGATCCTACCTTAAGAGAAAATTCTACTTTTACATCCTTTTATTTTTAGGGGGGATTACAGGTAGCCATTTACAAAATACATGGTGAAGATGGGCTTAAGATATCTACAAATCATAAAACTTATACAACCTCCTTTAAAGTTAAAGTCGTTAAAGCAATTATTGAGAATGGATTATCTTATTCAGATGCTTTGATAAAATTTAAGTTAAAAGAAAAAGGAATGATTTCAGCTTGGTTGCGTAGATATAAAGAACACGGTATAGATGGTTTAAAACCTAAACCCAAAGGATCTCAAAAACAGATGCCTAAGCCCCAGCGATCTAGAATTAAAACCTCACAAGAGGATCGCAATAAGACACAAGAACAACTCCTTGATGAAATTGCATATCTACGTGCGGAGGTTGCTTATTTAAAAAAGCGGAGAGCCTTGATTCAGAAGCAGAAAGAACTGGAAAAAGCCGAACAGCAACGGCTGCAAGATTCATATCTGAATTAAGGTTAATCTACCCGATTAAACACCTATTACGTGCATCTAAATTAGCTCGAAGCACATACTTTTATCATGAGAAGCAATCAAAGCTTAATGATAAATATAGTGATCTTAAACAACAAATAAAAGCGATATATCATAAGCATAAGGGGCGATATGGTTATCGTAGAATCACTCTTGCTTTAATAAACTTAGGTTTTACCATCAATCACAAATGTGTCCAACGTTTGATGCAATAAATGAAACTTAAATCACATATCAGAATGGCAAAATATCGTTCTTATAAAGGGCAAGTTGGTCAAATTGCTGACAATGTATTACAACGCCAATTTAAAGCGGATAAACCAAATAAAAAATGGGTAACGGATGTGACTGAGTTTAATGTTCAAGGTGAAAAGCTTTATCTTTCACCAATTATGGACTTGTTTAATGGTGAAATTATTGCTTTTCAGACCCTACGTCGACCTGTATTTAGCTTGGTTAAAGACATGCTGAAAGATGCTCTTAACCAGCTCCCATCTAACGATAAGCCTATTATCCATTCAGATCAGGGGTGGCAATATCAAATGAGCCATTATCAAACACTGTTGGCCGAGAAAGGTTTAATTCAAAGTATGTCACGTAAGGGAAACTGTCTGGATAATGCTTCTATGGAAAGTTTCTTTGGCATTCTCAAATCTGAATGTTTCTATGGTAAAAAATTTACATCAGTTGAGGAGTTGGAGCAAACTGTGAAAGAATATATTCATTATTACAATCATGAAAGAATCAAGGTTAAATTAAAAGGACTAAGCCCTGTACAGTACAGAACTCAGTCCATAAACGCTGCTTAATTAACTGTCCAACTTATTGGGGTCAGATCATTCGAGCCGTTTTTTTATTTTAGATTATAATCTTATTAATCATCCAGTAAATCCATCTGTTTTGCCAACTGATATAAATTATTCGAACGGTTGCCTGTACGACAGAACATAAGGATTGGTTTTGGCAATTCATTATAGTGGTTTGCAAATGTGCGGACATCGAGTTCTGTAATTTGTCCAGCTACAACAGGCTGATAAACATAATCCAATCCAGCGCTACGAGCAGATTCTTCAATTTGAGCACTTGTTGGTTGTTCTGAACCACCTTCCATGTCTGGGCGGTTATTAATAATAGATTTAAAACCTTTTTCTACAACTTGTTCTACATGTTCTGGACCAATTTGACCTGCAAAACCAACATTCTCTGACATCTTGTCACTCCAAAAATAAACAAAACATTTTATGCTCTATCATAGCATTAAGCTTAATCTTGAGTTTAAATGTCTATAGTAAATAAACGATGATAAGCAAAAAGATAACGCAACGGAGCGCGCATGCAAACCTATACAGTCGAGCCTTTGTATGTTCCTAGTGGTGATGAAACGATTGCTGCTGACTTTTACCTTCCGAAAACGACTATAAAGCCAGCTGTAATAGTTATGGCTCATGGATTTGCTGGATTGCGTCAGTTTAAGCTCATTCAATATGCACAAAGGTTTGCTCATGCGGGTTATGCTGTGATCTTATTTGATTATCGTTATTGGGGGGGGAGCACTGGTAAACCACGTGAATTAGTGTCTTTAAGCTCTCAATTAGACGATTGGAAAACAATTGTCCAGTATGCATCAAATTGTAAATTAATTGATAGCCGACGTATTATTCTTTGGGGAACATCATTGAGTGGTGGCTATGCACTAAGCTTGGCTACCGACTTAAAGAATATTCAGGCGGTCATGGTTCAAGTGCCATATGTAGATGGTGCTGAAACTGCAAAATTATATCCATTACAACGTTATCCTGAAGCTTTGAAACGTTCAAGTCAGGATTATATGGGGTCCAAAATGGGCTTAGTGCCTAAAACACTCCCAGTCGTCGATCAGTATAAACTCTGTTTTTTACCTACATCTGATAGCTATTATGGTTATCACTCTATTGTAAATCCAGATTATTATTGGAGTGGGGAAGTCCCTGCACGTGTTTTCTTTAATTTAATGCGTTATCGTCCGATTCAATTTGTTAGAAAAATTAATATTCCAGTCTTATTTATTGCTGCAAAACAAGACTCTTTGATTCCTATTGCTTCAAGTCGAGAGGCTGCTACAAATATTGCTCCTTTTGTGAGCTATCATGAGTGGGATATGAAGCATTTCGATATTTATCATGGGACTTGGTTTGAAAAAGCAGTCACAACCCAATTAGAATTTTTACATCAACATATAGGAGTGATGTAAATGATTATTGTCTGTACATCATGTGGTGCAAAAAATCGTGTGCCAGAAGAAAAACTTGCCGTAAATCCTAATTGTGGGCAATGTCATCAACCGCTATTGCCACATGAACCGATTGAATTAAACGAGCAAAATTTTAGTCATTTTATTAGCAATACTGATCTACCTGTTTTGATTGATTTATGGGCTGAATGGTGTGGTCCTTGTAAAATGATGGCTCCCCATTTCCATCAAGTTGCAAAACAAAACCCATATGTGATTTTTGCAAAAATTGATACAGAGGCGAATCCTCGATTGAGTGCTGCATTTAATGTTCGCAGTATTCCAACTCTGGTATTAATGAATAAAACCAATGAATTGGCTCGAGTAAGTGGTGCATTGCGTGCACCTGAATTACAGCAATGGTTAGATCAGCAGCTGCAACAGCACAAAGGAAATTAAAATGACGGAACGTGTGAAGCATCCAGAAGGGACATTGTCTCTTCAAAATATTGCGATGCCAGCTGATACGAATTGGAGTGGTGATGTATTTGGTGGTTGGATTGTATCGCAGATGGATTTGGCAGGTGCGATTCACGTTGAGCGTTTAACGAAAGGTCGTTGTGCGACGATTGCTATCAATCAGATGAGCTTTTTAGTTCCTGTAAAAGTTGGCAACGTCATTAGTTCTTATACTAAAATTTTAAAAGTAGGAAATACTTCTGTTCAGGTTCAAATTGAAGTTTGGATCAGTCATGATGACTCTCGAGAACCAGTTCGTATCACAGAGGGTGTTTTTACCTTTGTCGCTGTTGATGTAAAGGGTAATAAACGCTTAATTAGTGAAGAAACTAGGCAGGCCTTTTTAGCATCTCAATCATGAAGTTAGATCTTAATCAAGACGTGAGTTCTTAGTTGAATTTACATTGATATTTCCATCATATTTTAGAGAAGACGGTTCAATGGCTGAAGAACTGATTTTGCAACAAGGTCAAAAAGCTGAGCAATATCAAAGTATCATTCCTCAGATTCAGGCAATTATTGAAGATGAAACAGATGTAATCGCAAATTTAGCCAATATTTGTGCTGCTTTAAAACAGCAATTTGATTGGCTTTGGATCGGTTTTTATCTTGTTAAAGACAATGAGTTAGTTTTAGGCCCATTTCAAGGGCCGATTGCTTGTACCCGTATAGCAATCGGGCGTGGTGTTTGTGGTAGTGCATGGCAGCAACAGCAAGTGATTATTGTGCCTGATGTAGATCAGTTTCCTGGGCATATCGCATGTAGTTCCGCATCACGTTCAGAGATTGTGTTGCCGATCATGAAAAATGGTGAATGCTTGGGTGTACTGGATATTGATAGTAGTGAATTAAATCAGTTTGATGAAGTGGATGCTAAATACCTCAAACAATTGATTGCTATGATTGAAAACTTTATGTAAATAAGACTTTCATAAAAGCCCAATTTAGTTTGGGCTTTCTTAACTCTACTGGTTAGAACATCGTATTGGCGTTTTGACTCTTTTCTGGAATCGTTTGGATAACATCCCAATGTTCCACAATTTTCCCATTTTCTACTCTGAAAATGTCAATAATTGCTCTACCTCGATCTTGCTCATTTTCTGTAGAATGAACATGTAGCGCTACTAGATTTCCTTCAGCAATTGCTCGTTTGATCGTGTTTTTTGCTTGAGGATTATTTTGAAACTTTTGAGTAAAAAAATTCACAAACGGTGCTTTACCATCAGGGACATTGGGATTGTGTTGAATATATTGATCGCCGATATATCGATCAGCATATGTTTTAACTTGATGTTTTAAGAAAACACCTTCGTAAAAATCAATCACAATTTTTTTATTCTGTTCTGCAAGATTGCTATTGGATCGCGAGGAAGAGCTTTGTTGATTTGAATTATGTGATAAAGGCATGTTAGTACAAGCCGTTAGCGTAAGAATGCTTAGAATTGTTGGAACAGCAAGTATTTTTTTCATGGTATCAGCTCAAGATACAAAATGATTCTGTATCTTGAGCATAATAATGACCTAACTGTAGTTTAGATCAGTTATGATTTTTTTCGTTTAGGTAACCAAGCCCAAAGCATTTGACAGTGAATTGGTTCATTCGCTGAATCATCAATGACAGTGACTGGGATCAATAACTCGCCTTTTTCACTATCAGCAATAAACTTTTGTTGATCTGCTGATAATGTTGCTGTAGCCGTCAAACCGCCTTGTGCAACTTTTAAGTAGTCTACATGTAATGATTTAATCAATAAGATACGATCATCAGGAATATGTAGACCTGTTAAAAAACCTGTTGCTGTCTCAGCTAATAAAGCCATTGCCGCTGCATGAACACCCTTAATATGGTTTTGCATATTGCGTTGGTTTTCAATACGAACAGTCACATGATCTTTATCCACTTCTAAGTAGCGAATATTTGCAGTGCCAACCATTGGAACAACACGTCCAAAAGCTTTGCTCCAAAGTGTGCTACGAATGCCTTTTGGAAATTTAGAAGTGGTTTTAACCAACGTGTAAAGACGGTTATCTTTTGCCATAGCGAACCTAAATCTTAGTCTTTGAAATTATTGAATTGGAGTGGTAGACCAAATTGTTGTTCACGTAAAAAGTTCATGACTTGCTGTAAAGTATCGCGCTTTTTATCTGTGACACGGATTTTGTCTCCTTGAATAGAAGATTGCGCTTTGATGCCACTTTCTTTAATGGCTTTATTAATTTTTTTTGCAGTATCTGAGTCAAGACCGTCTTTAAGTTTGATTACTTGAACAACATTTTTGCCTGAAGCTGACGCTTTTTGTGGATCAAGTGCTTGCACATCAATTTTACGCTTATAAAAATGATTTTCGAGCATGGTATAGACTTGTTCACATTGGAAGTCACTTTCAGTTGAGATTTTGATTTCTTTATTTTTTTCATTTAACTCGATCGAAACGTCTTGTCCACGGAAGTCAAAGCGTGTGCCAATCTCTTTTTGCGTGTTTTGTACCGCATGATTGACTTCAAATAACTCTAATTCAGAAACAATATCAAAAGAAGGCATGGTTAGACCTTTACAAAGGGAAAGAATATTTGAGATGCTAAGGGGGTTTTCTTCATTTGCCAAGTGTTGTTTACATCAAAGGAGTGCGCAATGATCCGTAAACAAGAAATTACAACATTTGAGTTCCCAGAAGGCGCAGTCATTTGGGATGTCCGCGATACTAAAGCCTACACTGAGGCTCATGTCAAAGGGGCAGTGAATCGCCCAATTGCCGAGATTACGTCGGATAGTTTGACTCAAGTTGCAGCGGATCAGCCGATTTATATTCTGTGTGGCGGAGGTAGTAAAGCACCACGTGCTGCGGAATTGTTAGATGGTTTTGATGCTTCTCGTGAATACGTTGTATTGATGGGAGGCACACGCGCTGCGCGTGATGCTGGCTTGCCATTAGAGCAAGGCGCTTAAGCATTAGCATTTGCCAAAATACATCTGTATTTTGGCAAATCAAGAATTATGAAAGTAATAAAAAATTAAAAGAACAATTTAGCCTGAATAATGCGGCTTCTTCGCTTTGACTTTCTTTTGAAATCTCTCTGGACTTAACTTGTTTAGCAATGTTTGTGGTATTGGGCAAAGCTCACCAAGCACTAATGCTGCTAATACTTCACTGCATAATGGTGCGAATAAAAAACCCTTTGAGCCCAAGCCTGCAAAAGTATAGGTCTGTTTATGATTTTTCATTTTTCCTACGAGTGGAAAATAGTCCAGACTCTGCGCACGAACAGAAGCTCGTCCTTGCCATTTTTCAACGGATGGAAGTTTTTCTGCATAATCAGGAAAGACACTGTAGATAAGTTCGTAGTTATGCACATGATCTTCGGCGAGTACTTCAGCATCATCTCGATTGGGATAAAAAGATGCGCCTAAAATTAACTGAGACGGATTGAGCTGCATGCAGTAACCGCCATAACTATAGGCTTCATCAAGCGCTAAAGGCTGTTCCACATTTTCAACCCAACTGACTTGTCCTCGAATGGGTTTTAATACAGGGTAATCTTCGAAAAGCTCAGCACTTTTTTTGGCGCAGCAGACAATCGTATGATCAGTGGTTGCAAGATGAACATGATCTTGCCAAAGCTCAGTGTGTGAGTTCATTTCTTTCACAGCAGAAATTTGAGCAATCACCAACTGAATATTCGGATGTTTTAAAATTTCATCTCGAAGCTGGTGTGGAGAAACAGCGCCCGCATGGTGTAAGTTTAAACTTGGAAACTTAGATTGCAGCGTGATTTCATCTGTTGCATGTATTGATAATACATCTTCTGGATATTGCTCCGCTAAATCAAGCAATTCATCAGCATTTTTTAAAGCGAGTTGATGAACTTGAATCGAGCGAAACGCTTTAAAACTTGAATAAAATTTCAAAGCTTGTTGCCAACTCAGCGTCATAAGATGTTCATGCGCTTGTTCAATAGGACATAGTTTGGGATTGAGCAGCGCAAGCGGATTACCTGATGCACCTGAAAGCGGCTCATTTTGCTCGTAGATAGTCACTTGATGTCCACGCTGAGCAAATGCCCATGCAGTCGTTAAACCTGCGATTCCTGCGCCTATAATGGCGATTTTACGTTGGGTTTTGTTTGGTATTTCCTCTAACAAAATTTGACCGCTAACAATTGCATTTGAATTGGTATTTTCAGTTTTAGTTGGAGCTAACCAAATAGCTTTCAGCATTTCTCGTTTATGCCCGAAACCACGCGGACGATTAATTTGAACACCATGTTGTTTCAATCCACGCTTAAGCACACCTGCAACACTAAAAGAGGCAAAAGTAGTGCCGTAGTCAGATAAACGGACGATATGATTGAGTACATTTTCTTGCCACATATCTGGATTGCAAGAAGGAGCGAAACCATCGAGAAACCATGCATTTACAGATTGTGTTTTGGGAATACTTGGGAAAATATCTTGTGCATCACCGAGCCAAAGATCAATGCTAAATCGCTCTTCGGGAAAGCTCAGACGATGACAACCCGCAATCGGCAAAGGATATTGTTGTATGAGTTTGTCAGCCAAAGGTTTAAGTTCTGGCCAAACATTCAGTGCTCGGATAAGGTCTGCTTTACTCAGTGGAAATTTTTCAACGCTGATCGCATGCAAATGGCTGTGATTGTTCGGGCGAATTTGTTGCCAAAGCTGCCATAAAGTTAGAATATTTAAGCCTGTCCCAAAGCCTGTTTCACCTACACAGAAGTATTCAAAATCTTTGAGTTGGGAAAGACGTTCACTGAGATCATTGCCATTTAGAAAGACATGGCGTGTTTCAAGTAAACCGTTATCTTTGGAAAAATAAACATCGCCAAATTGTTTTGAAATGGGAACTTCAATACCATCGACGAGTTCCCAATCGAGTTCAGCTGTTTGTAGTTTTGATGAATGTGACATAGATGAAAATATTGAGTTTTACCACTGGCGACGGCGTTTGGTATAAACATAACTCGCAATAAAGAAACCAAGAATCACACCTACCGCAATGGTCATCGCACCATATAAGAACATTTGCGCACTGCGTTCACTTTGTAGAACTTGAACTTGAACCGTTAAATTATCATTTTTTAACTGTAATTCTTGATTCTGTGCGAGGGCTTCAAGATTGGCATGTTCAAGTTGCTTTAAACGGTTATTTTGATCTTGAATCAATGCTTTAACTTTGGTTTCTTGCTGTTGTTTCGCTTTAGCAATTTGCTCTGCTGTTAAAGGTTTAGCAACGGTGTTGCTTATGATCGGAGCTGTCGTCGAACTAGGTTTGGGTTGCGTCGTATTAACTGATGCAACTGGTGTTGTAGTGGGTGTTGTTGGTTCGACAGCCCATGTTGCAGAACTGAGTAAACATAAAGCAAATAAGCTTTTAACTGCGATTTGCATAGATCAACCTTTTGGAAAAGCTTTGTTAAAAGGTTTTACTTCAATATGTGAGTAAATTCCTTCTTTTAAAAATGGCTCTTCCTCAATCCAAGCATCGAGAGCTGCACGATCATCGAATTCGACAATAATTGTACTACCGAGAAAGCCAGCCTGAGGGTCATTTGGGTCTTTAGGATGTGCACCAGCAGCAATTAAACGACCTTCATCATCTAATTTTTGCAGACGGTCTACATGTTGAGGACGGGTCGCTAAACGTTTCTCTAAAGTACCTTCATGATCAGTACAAGTCAGCACAAAATATGGCATAGCAGTAGCTCAATGATTCAAGATCTAGTCAGTGGTTTTAAAATGCTTTCTTAAGCAAAATAGTATAACAGCTAGGTAACTGATAGAAACGATAATATCGCCGAAAGCTGTGAATTCACCCCAATATTTACCCTGCATAAATACGAAACCAAAGAAGAAGTGTAAAGCAGCTAACAAAAAGAACTGTCCACACCATGCCCAGTTTAAACGCATCCAACCCTGTGGACTGAGTTCAAGTAATGAACCTAATAACTTTTGGATGATTGGCATTCGCTCTTTATTAAATAAAGGAGTAACTAAGAAACCTATTCCGATACCGACATTGATAATGACTGCTTTCATTTTGATGTAAGTGACATCGCTGAAAACTAAGGTAATTCCACCAAAAACGACCGACATCACCACAATAAACCACTGCATTTTTTCCAATTTAAACTTTTGGAAAAAGAATAGGCAGCCATAAACCACCAAAGTTGAGATCAACAATGCACAGGTTGCAACTAGAATGTGGTTTTGATCCGTATTTCCCGCACTACCGACAAGTTCTAATAGTGGATGATGACTATCTTTAGGGTCTGTGGTTTTATAAAAATAAAAGAAGATAATCAGCGGAAGGTAGTCGAGCAACGCTTTCATGTTACAGTACGGAGATGAAATAGGTCAGATAGCATAATACAAACCATGTTCGGTGTCGATTTACATACACATACCCTCATTTCTGATGGGACGTTTTCACCAGAACAATTGGTGCAGGCAGCTGTTGATCTAAAAATTGATCTTTTGGCGATTACTGATCACGATACTATGGATGGCTTAGAACGCGCTCAGCGTTATGTGCTTGAACAGGTTCAAACACCTGATATTAAAATCGTTTCGGGTGTAGAGATATCAAGTCAGTGGTCACGCCCAAATACCAAAAAAAGTTATGGTGTGCATATTGTTGCACTCAATATGCAAGATGAAACACCGATCAAAGCGATGTTAGAAAATCAGAAAAAGATTCGTGCAGAACGTGCAAAAGTGATTTGTGGACTATTAGAAAAATGTATAGGTTTTGATATTTATCCAGATGTGGTGGCTAAAGTAGATGGACATGCTGATCGAGTAACGCGGACTCACATTGCAAAAACACTGGTGGAAAAAAATATTGTCAGTCGTCCTCAACAGGCATTTGATCGTTTCTTGAAAGAAGGCAAAAAGGCGTTTGTAAAGTTTGAGGGTATTGGGCTTAAAGAAACCATTGAAGTGATCCATACAAGTCAAGGGCTGGCAGTGTTAGCGCATCCAACACGTTATGATTTATCTGCGACCAACATTCGTTATTTGATTGAGTTATTTGCATCATTAGGTGGGGATGCCGTGGAGTTGCCTCCAAGCATAGAGCCTGCTTCGACACGGCAAATGGTCGATCGTATGATTGAGCAATTTGATCTCGCTGTGTCGATTGGTAGTGATTTCCATGGTGACAATATGCCTTGGATTAAATTGGGTCAAACGCCAAGAGTGAAAGAAGGGCAGAAGGGGATTTGGGATCGTTTTAGGTGAGGTGTAAAGTGACTGATATTAAAAGATTAATAAATAGAAAGGTTTCTTCTTATAAAAAAATTAATCACCAAGATCGAGATGGGATGATTATTGATAATCAAAATAGTATTTGTAAAGAAATTATAGAAAATCGAAGACCCCCTTATTGGTGTTTGGAGTCTATTAGTTGTCAGTATGCGATGAAAGGTTTCTGTTTAATTGAAACAGCGGGGATTAAGCCTGAAGGACTAAGGCTTTTAAATTTATCATTTATGTACCAAGAGGCTGCACAAGAAATTGCATTTAATGAACATAAAAACTCTGTTTGCATTCAATTGGAGCATGTTCGACAATACTTATTTAAGATAGCACCCTTATTACTTTGGTCAATTTTAATTGGAAATAAAAGCTTAGCTAAAAAATAAAAAATCAGTTTTTATTTTATTTAAATTTAAAAAATGTAACTAGAAACTTGCATTTAGATTATGAGCTTTTCTGCCTATGGCTTTATGAATCTTGGGTCGAAGAGAAATCTGATATCATTCAACATATTTCAGGTGATTTTAAGCAACTAATAGACCACTGGTATGCGGATGCTGAAAAATTACAGGAAATAGTTATATCTATTTGTGATTTTCATTGCGAGGAAATGGTAGATAATCAAAAAAAACCAGCTTTACCAAGATTTATGTTTCCACCTTACAATTTAATTCCTTTAGAAATACATGTGATTAATAAATTAAGGCAATCTCATTCTTTGAGTAAATTGATTGTTGATCACCCTATTACGAATACAAATATAGCAATAGTTTCGGAGTTTAGTATTGTCGAAGACGATTTTTTAGAATATATACAGATTAATATATTCTGAGATTTTACAGTTCCACTAAAGCAAATTATGATCTTGTGCTTGAATTGGTGGTGGTGTCGGGCGACCTAATGTACCCAATAATTCAATTTCAATTGAACGAACCATTGCGTCTAAAGGTAAGTCATTACTCTGCGTCCCAAAAGGTTCTTCAATTTCAGTGCTGAGCGCATCTAAGCCTAAGAATGTATAAGCTAAAATACCAACTAAGAGAGGTGTCACTAAACCGAGTAGAGAACCTAAACTGAACGGCAACATCACACAAAAGAAGTAAACGGTACGATTCAGCAAAACTGAATATGCAAAAGGAATAGGTGTATTGGCAATACGATCACAGCCTGTTTGCATCTCACTTAATGCCGCAACGTGTTGGTTCATTTGCGTATAAATGATGTCTGTGATTTCACCTTCTTTAAGTGCTTGTAACAACTCCCATTGAATCAAGCTCAACGTATATTGAGGCGCATTATGTTGCTGATAAAGCTGAGTTAGTGCTTGTTGGCTTAATCCACTGGTTTCAGTGAGTTCGGTTGGATTTACAGTTTGATGGCGTAAACGATCTCGTAACACATTTGCAAAAACAATGACATGTTGAATAATACGCTCACGTCGACCTTGCGAGAGAATACGGCAGTCTCGATCAAAATGACGTGCTGTCGCGATCAAAATTCCCCACAATTTTCGTGCTTCCCACCAGCGTTCATAGCAGGCTGTATTTTTAAAGCCGAGAAAAATTGAAAGAACAACACCAATTAAAGTAAATCCAACCAATGGTATTTCTGGAAAGCGAAATAGATTGATATATTCAACGCCACCAATGATGGCAGAGATCAACATGACAAAGCCTAAAGACGGCAAAATTTTGGGTAAAATCGTCCCGCGCCATGAAAATAGAACTTTAAAAATACTTGGCTGGTCGCGGACAATCATGTTTTTTGAATCGTTAATTTTATGTGTTGATGTTCAGGTCAGATTTGAGCTTTGTCAAGACCAGATTGCTTGATTTTCATAGGTGTGAGCAGTTGTTGTTCAGAAAAAGAAAAATGCGAATCGGGTGAAATAATAAAGTGATCAATCAGGTGTATTTCGAGCAACTTGCAGGCTTGTTTAAGCTGTTGGGTCAGATAAATATCTTCAGGTGATGGTTGTGCAATTCCATAGGGGTGATTGTGGGCAATCACAATTTGACTTGCTTGTTGTTGCAATACATAACGGAGGGTTTGATTAATTGAAACACTACAACTGTGCTGCGATCCAAAAAATAGTTTTTTAAAATGTAGTTTTCGGAGTTCTGCATCGAGACACAACACTGCGAAGACCTCTTGCTTTTCACCTTGCAGCTCATAACGTAAATAGTCTAATACTAATGTTGATGTATTCAGGCATAAGCGTTGTTGATGAAAATAATTGTTGAGATATCGCCGTCCAAGTTCTTTGACTGCCATGAGTTGAGAATACTTGGTTGAAGCAATACCATTAAATTGTGATAACTCTTCAAGTGATGCGTCAAAGATAGGATTGAGACCCCCAAAATGTTGAATAAGGATTCGCGCTAGTTCGACAGCAGAGTGTTGCTTGGAGCCTGAGCGAAGAAAGATCGCAAGTAATTCTGCATCCGACAAACTTTGTGCTCCTTGGAGTATCAAACGTTCTCTTGGTCGTTCTTGTTCTGGCCATGCTTTGATGGATTGTTTTATCTGTTGATTCATTTTTATTCACATAATTTTTTTATGGTGATGATTTTTCCAAGCGCACTGCTTGGGTATGCGGGTATTTAATGATATTGTGAGCGCCACTGCAACAGAAAGGTAAACTGTTTGTGAGCTTTGATCTAAGTGTTATTCCCCATAAAAACATTATATTAGCGGTTACAGGTGGTATTGCTGCCTATAAAAGTGCCATTTTAGTTCGTCGTCTAAAAGATTATGGTTTTGATGTCCGCGTGGTCATGACACATGGCGCACAAGCTTTTATTACGCCTTTAACTTTCCAAGCACTTTCTGGAAATCCTGTACATACAGAATTGCTAGATCCTGAAGCTGAAGCGGGAATGGGGCATATTGAATTGGCGCGTTGGGCTGATTTGATTTTAGTTGCGCCTGCAAGCTGTGACACGATTGCAAAATTTGCCAATGGTTTGGCGGATGATTTATTAAGCACCTTGTATCTTGCGACCAAAGCGCCTGTGTGGGTTGCTCCTGCCATGAATCAGCAAATGTGGGCAGCTAAAGCAACACAACGTAATTTACAAACACTTGTTGAGGATGGTGTGCATGTCATCATGCCTGATGCAGGTGAGCAAGCCTGTGGTGATGTGGGTTTAGGCCGTATGCCTGAACCTGAAGATATTGCGCGTCAAGTGGCTGCTTATTTCCACAAAGCACAACGTGCGATTGCAGAGAAATTTGGTTTGTTAGCGGGTAAACGTGTGACCATTACGGCTGGTCCAACGCGTGAAGCAATTGACCCTGTTCGATATATTTCTAATCACAGTACAGGGAAAATGGGTTTTTCTTTGGCAGCAGCATGTTATGCCGCGGGTGCAAAAGTCACTTTAGTTGCTGGGCCTGTGAGTTTGGATACTCCAAATGGTGTAGAACGAATCAATGTGAAGTCTGCAATGCAAATGCTTGATGTGAGTATGGATCAACTCAAACAAGGTTGTGACATCTTCATTGCGACGGCTGCGGTAGCCGATTATCGTGTTGCCGAAGTGGCTGAGCATAAAATCAAAAAAGCAGGTGATGAGCTTGCAGTTTCATTGGTGAAGAATCCCGATATTGTCGCAACAATTGCACAACAGCAAGAACGTCCATTCATGGTGGGTTTTGCTGCTGAAACACAAAATGTTGAGCAATATGCTGCTGGAAAACTGGTTGCCAAGAAACTCGATATGATTGCTTGCAATGACGTGTCTCGCCCAGATATCGGTTTTGCATCTGATGAAAATGCGATGACTGTATTTTTTGCGCAGTCTTACCATATGGAAAAGCGGGAGTTAGAAAAAGCATCGAAACAAGAGATTTCACAACAACTGGTTGAAGCAATTCATGATGCTTTGCTGCAAAAATAATTAAATCGTTCTTTTATCAAAATGCAACGAAATCGTTGCATTTTTTATGTATGCTCAACGCATAGAGCATTTAAAATTTGAACGTCCATTTGAGTTCAAATCATGATGTTCAATCAATCATAGCCACAGTTTTGATAGGGATATCCTAATGATGAAAAAAACTTTAGCCACCGCCGTTATGTTGTCATGTTTTGCATTTAGTAGTACCGTTATGGCTGCTGGGTTAGAAGATGATATGAAAACTTTAGGTAAAAATTATAAGGCCTTTAATCAGGCAACTAATCCACAAGCTGCGACAGCTGCATTAAATAATATGCGTAGCGCAGCGGCTCATTCAAAACAATATAAGTTGGCTCCAAATACCACAGATAAAGTCACTAGCTCACCTGCTTTGTTTGAACAAATTATTGTTGAGATTGATAAAGCGAAAGTACTTGTTCAAGCTGGCAAGTTAGATGAAGCGAAAAAACAAACCAAAAAAATTGCTGAACTACGTGATCAAGGACATAAACATTACATGCATTAATTGATGGAGAGTCGATGCTCTCAATCATGAAGCTGTACTCAAAGGAGTGCAGCTTTTTTTTTATTGGTTTAATACCGCGAAAATCAAAATGTAGACTCAGCATGATTCGGATTTTCACGGAATTCTAAAGTTGATACAGTAAAATAAGAAATGATGAGAGGTGGTGAAATGTCCTCGCAACAACACTACGAGCGTATTGCTCAAGCAATTGACTATATTCAACAGAATTTTCAACAGCAACCGCAGTTAGACGATGTGGCAGCCTATGTGCATATGAGTCCAGCACATTTTCAAAGGCTATTTACTGAATGGGTCGGCACGAGTCCGAAAAAGTTTTTGCAATATATCAGTATTGAATATGCCAAGAAGATTCTAAAACAGGATACAACTAGTATCTTGGATGCAACATTTGAGACAGGGCTTTCAAGCACCAGTCGATTACATGATTTATTTATTCAAATTGAAGGCATGACGCCTGCTGAATATAAAAATGGCGGGCAAAACTTAACTATTCATTATCATTTTGCAGAAACTTTGTTTGGTCAGGTTCTGATTGCCTCTACGGATAAAGGGATTTGTGCACTGACATTTGTAGACCAAGCAAGTGAAGCATTGGCACATTTAAAAGCTCAATTCCCTCAAGCGGCATTTACTGAGCAAACTGATTCTTTTCAGCAAAATGCGCTTACGCTGTTTCAAAAAGATCGAGATCAATTTGCTGAAATTAAACTGCATTTAAAAGGTACGCCATTTCAACTCAAGGTCTGGCAGAGCTTACTCAAAATTCCTATGGGGCAACTTTCGACCTATGGTGAGTTAGCACATGCAATTGATCATCCAAAAGCAGCGCGTGCAGTAGGGACGGCAATTGGACGTAATCCTGTGGCATTTTTGATTCCCTGTCATCGTGTGATTCAGTCTACGGGGGTATTTGGAGGATATGAATGGGGTACAACACGTAAGACCGCATTAATCGGTTGGGAAGGGGTTCAGGCACATGCCACAATTTGAATCTGCTCAGATCGAAAGTGTGATTGAAAAAATTAGGACTGCTGATTGGAGTCAGATCAGTGATCAACTACATCAGCATGGTTTTGCAATGATTCAAAATGTGCTTTCAGCACAGCAATGCCAAACACTTCGAAATTCATATTCAGATGAATCGTTATATCGTAAAACTGTCAATATGCAGCGTTATCGATTTGGCTTAGGTGAATACAAATATTTTAATTATCCTTTGCCAGATTTAATCCAGCAGATCCGACGTGAAATTTATTCTTTCTTAGTTCCTGTCGCAAATGCGTGGTTTGATGTCCTCGATTTAGGTGATCCATTTCCAAAAGCACATGAAGAATTGTTGAAACAATGTCAGCAACATCAACAAACCAAAGCAACGGCACTGATATTGAAATATCAGCAAGAGGGTTTTAATACCTTACATCAAGATATTTATGGTGATGTGTATTTCCCACTGCAATTGGTGATTGTTTTAAATCAGCAAAATGAGGATTTCATTGGTGGTGAGTTTGTTATAACGCAGCAAAATCCTCGTGCTCAGTCTAAAGCAATGGTATTACAACCCAATCAAGGTGATATTTTGATTTTCACCACCCAGTTTAAACCTGAACAAGGAGTTCGAGGCTATCATCGTGTGAATATGAAGCATGGTGTCAGCACTGTTTTGCAAGGCGAGCGTTATAGTTTGGGGATTATTTTTCATGATGCTGTGAGTTAGTGTGATGTGGCAGCATATTGATATAGAGCAGAGCGATTTACGACAGAAACTAAAACGCGGTGAAATTCGTTTTGCTGGAAATCGTCAATTGAAAATCTATGGCACTTTGACTTGTCATTCGGGTAAGCGCATGATGAAAACGAATCGTGTCTTTTTTACAGATGAAAGTGAAGCTTTATTGCAAGGTTATCGGCCTTGTGGACATTGTATGAAAACAGCATATAAGAAATGGAAAAATGCAATTATTTGATATTGAAGCCGACTCAAAGCAAAACCATTTACCTTATGACGGTACAGTAAATTACTACGGTAAAGTCATATCATCCCAGCAAGCTGATCATTACTTTGATATGTTGTTACGCAGTATTGAATGGGAAAATGATCAAGCAGTCATTTTTGGTCGTCAAATCATCACGAAAAGAAAGGTCGCATGGTACGGTGATCGTGGCTATGAATATACCTATTCGAATGTAAATAAATATGCTTTAGCTTGGACGGACGAATTAATAGAACTTAAAGCTTTAGTTGAACAATTGTCAGGTGAAACATTTAATTCATGTCTTCTCAATCTCTACCATACAGGTGAGGAGGGGATGGCTTGGCATAGTGACGGGGAAATTGATCTTAAGAAAAATGGCGCAATCGCTTCGCTAAGCTTTGGGGCAGAACGAAAATTTGCATTTAAACATAAGCAAACCAAAGAAAAAGTTGAACTGTATTTGGAACACGGCAGCTTACTAGTGATGAAAGACACAACCCAAAGTTATTGGTTACATCGCTTGCCGCCTACGAAGAAAGTCAGCACTGCACGCATTAACTTAACGTTTAGAACCATTGTTGAATGACATAAAAAAAGGACTGATATTCAGTCCTTTTTTGTTGCTATCGCAATAACGATTATGCTTGACCTTGCGCATCAGCATCCGCTTGTAAGCGTTGCATGTTTGCTTCAAATTCAGCATCAAAGTTAATTGGTGTAAGCAATAATTGAGGGAAGCTACCCTTAGTCACTAAATCGTTCACCGCTTCACGTAAGAATGGGAACAAGATATTTGGGCAGTAAGCACCTAAGATGTACGGAAGACGGTCTTCTTCAACGCCATCAACCAAGAAGATACCTGATTGAGTTACATCAACGATGAACGCAGTTTCATTTTCGTTATTTGCTTGAACCACAACTTTTAAAGACACTTCATAGTGTGTTGGATCAATTTTTTCCGCCGCAGAAGATAAATTGATATTGAGTTCTGGTTGCCATTGTTTAGTAAATACTTGTGCACCCGGAACTTCAAAAGAAATGTCTTTAGTATAAATACGTTCTAACGCGAGTTGTGGTTGAACTTGTTCTTCGCTCATTGTTTTTCCTTAAATCTTGGAGTGTTGTTAAGCTAATAATTGGTCGAGTTTACCTTCACGCTCTAAAGCATAAAGTTGATCGAAACCACCGATAAATTGATCTTTAATAAAAATTTGAGGCACTGTACGGTGATTGGTACGTTGCATTAACTCAATACGAACTTCTGGCGCTTCATTTGAAAGATTGATTTCTTTAAAAGCAACGCCTTTACGCTCAAGTAATTGTTTTGCACGTACACAGTATGGGCAAGACAGTGTTGAATAAATTGTGACGTTTGGAGTTGTCATCTTATTGCTCCTTAAGCTTTTGCTTTGCTTTTAACGAGGGGTAAGCCTTGTGCTTTCCAGTTGCTGATACCGCCGTCTAAACGATAACTATCGCTATGACCGACTTTCTGCAATGCTGAACCAGCAACTTGCCCTAAGTTACAAATAAAGACCAATGGACGATCACTTGCTTTTAATTCATCAATATGACTTGTGATTTGGCTGTATGGAATGTTGCGGCTGCCACTGATGTGACCATCACGGAAATCTTTTCCATCACGTAGATCGATCAACATTGCATTTTTTGCTTTGACCAAAATACCTAGAGATTGCGGTGAGATTTTACGACCATTGCGTTGCCCTTCTAAAATAAAGAACAACACGATTAATACGGCAAGCGTACCAAATAAGAAGGGGTGATTCCCCATAAACTCTAACCAGCGTTCCACAAGTCACCTAAAGTTAAAATCAAAATTGATCCTGAGTATAACTTATCTCAATGGTGATCAAAAATGTTAGTTCAAGGGCGAAGCATCAAGAAAGTTAACTTTTTTGTTGAGCTTCTTGAATTTCATCAATAAGACGTAAATAACTGTCTAAACGACGCGGTAAAATTTCACCAGCATCAACCGCTTGTTTCAACGCACAATTTTTTTCATGCGTATGGGTGCAGTTACGGTACTGACATAGTCCAAGATGTGCTTCAATCTCAGGAAAGCCTGTACGTACCTTCTCTAAACTAAGATGCCAGAGCCCAAACTCACGGATTCCGGGTGAATCGATCAATGCACCGTTTGTTCCAAATTTAATCAAACGTGTTGAAGTCGTAGTATGTTGCCCAAGTGCAGAGTTCTCTGAAATGACATTGGTTTTCTGTGCTGCATCAGGAACGATGGTATTGATCAGCGAGCTTTTGCCTACGCCTGATTGCCCAACGAAAGCAACGGTTTCATTATCCAAGCGTGCTGCAAGCGCAGACAAATCACCGCGTGAATGACAAACCAAAGTTTCATAACCCAATGCTTCATATTCACTGAGTAAGGTCAGAATCGGATCATTTTCAGTGAGCAAGTCTGACTTATTCAACACCAGTAGGGCTGGAATATTTGCGTCAGCACATGCAACGAGATAGCGATCAATCAATGTCGGTGCAGGTTCTGGTAAGGGTGCAAATACAATCACGATCAGACTGATGTTTGCGGCAACTGGTTTAACTTTATGATAACGGTCTGGACGAGTCAGCAATGACTTTCGTGGATAGATCGCGGTAATGATACCCAGACCTGTATTCGGATCAGCTTGCCATTTTACTCGATCACCTGTGACCAATAATTCTAAGTTAGTACGGGTGTGACAGCGCCAAACACTGTCTAATTCAATCGGTTTCCAGAACGGTTCTGGTTCACCATCAGCGACTTGTGGTTTTTCGGGGTGCTGTTCAGGCACAGATAAAGCTTGTACTTCGAGTTGACGACCATAATGTTGAACAACCAGTCCATCCAAATCCTGCGATGTATCAATGTCGTCTTGACGCGATTTATGCTGTTTTTCAATACGACGTTGCTGCTGTTCGGTTAAACGACGCTTACGAATTAAAGCCATTCATATCCCAAAAAATCCACACTTTGAAGACCGCAAAAATAGCACGAAGCCGCTATAGAATTACAGCCAAGATGTAATTAATTTGCTACTATTGATGTTTTTAAGCACTTTAGAATCGCTATTTATGAGCAGCACCCCAGATACACGATTAATTTGGATCGACCTAGAAATGACAGGTCTTGATACCGATAATGACAAAATTATTGAAATTGCAACAATTATTACAGATGACAATCTTAATATTTTAGCTGAAGGTCCTGTTCTTGCTGTTCATCAATCAGATTTGATTCTAAACGCAATGGATGAGTGGAATACCAAGCAACATGGTCAATCTGGTCTGATTGAGCGTGTACGTCGTAGTAAGTTATCTGCACAAGATGCAGAACAGCAAACGCTTGAGTTCTTAAAAAAATGGGTCAACCCAAAATCATCACCAATGTGTGGTAACTCGATTTGCCAAGATCGCCGTTTCTTGCATCGTTTAATGCCTGAGTTGGAACAATTTTTCCATTACCGTAATTTAGATGTGTCTTCTGTAAAAGAGTTAGCAAAACGCTGGAGACCAGAAATTATGAGTGGTCTGAAGAAAAATGCCTCGCACTTGGCAATGGATGATATTCGTGATTCGATTGCAGAGTTAAAATATTATCGTGAATATTTCTTTATTATGAATCACGACAAAAACTAATCGAGCAAGTTAATTGTTTGATAATTAAAGGAGCGGATGCTCCTTTTTTATTGAATGTAAAAAAATATTGGGCTTGATTAAAAAATCGCTTAAACTCAGCGTTTTATTGCGAAATATAAAAAGAGAGCATACATGCAAAGTAATAATCCAATTTTAACTCGAGTAGAAACCTATAGTGATTTAGCTGAACCAATGACGATCCAAGGGGCGATTCAAAAATCCGTCCTTTTAACCGTGATTGCTGCGGGTTTAGGCATCGCATTATTTTTCTACTGTGCGATGACTGCAAATCTTTCTATTGCATATGCCGCTGCAATCGTTGGCGCAATCGGTAGTTTTGTTCTGGCTTTAATTACCACTTTTAAATCAAATACTGCACCTGCTTTAGCGATTCCTTATGCTTTATTTGAAGGTGCATTTTTAGGTGGCATTTCCTTTATTTTTCAATTGAAGTTTCCTGGTGTGCCATTACAAGCATTACTGGCAACTTTTATTACGACATTGGTGTTATTTGGTTTATATAAATTCCAAGTGATTCGTGCGACAGAGAAATTTAAATCGATTGTGATCTCTGCGACATTGGCGATTGCTTTGGTATTTGTAGTGCAAATTATTTTACGTTTAGCTTTTGGCTCAACTATTCCTTACATTTTTGAAAGTAACTGGTTGGGTATCGGCTTTGCTGCTTTTGTTGCGGTAATTGCTTCATTAAATCTGATCTTAGACTTTGATTTGATTGAAAGTGCTGCTGCGCAACGTGCACCAAAGTCATTTGAGTGGTTATGTGGTATCGCATTACTCGCAACTTTAGTTTGGATGTATTACTCATTCATGCGCTTGTTGAGTCTGATCCAAGGTGATGACTAAGCTTTTGCTTAAAAATAAAATCGTCTTCATCTGAAGGCGATTTTTTTATGCAAGATTGTAAAAAAGATGGATTATGCAATTCCGAAATTGCTGGAATATTGGCATGATGTGGTGAAAATTTTTCGAGTGAGAATAAGATGTCACAAGGACTTTTAGCTGGTAAACGTTTTTTAATTGCTGGCATTGCAAGTAAATTATCAATTGCTTACGGTATTGCTGCTGCATTACACCGCGAAGGTGCGGAGCTTGCGTTTACTTATCCAAATGAAAAGTTGAAAAAACGTGTTGATGATTTTGCAGCACAGTTTGGTTCAACTTTGGTTTTCCCTTGTGATGTTGCTGTTGATGCAGAAATTGATGGTGCATTTGCTGAATTGTCGAAACATTGGGATGGTTTAGATGGTGTTGTGCATTCAATTGGTTTCGCACCAGCACATACATTAGATGGTGACTTCACAGACGTGACAGATCGTGACGGTTTTAAAATCGCGCATGACATTAGCGCGTATAGCTTTGTTGCAATGGCGCGTGCTGCAAAACCTTTATTGCAAGCACGTCAGGGTTGTTTGTTGACATTGACGTATCAAGGTTCTGAGCGTGTGATGCCAAACTACAACGTGATGGGCATGGCAAAAGCATCTTTAGAAGCGGGTGTTCGTTATTTAGCTTCTAGCTTGGGTGCAGATGGTATTCGCGTAAATGCAATTTCTGCTGGCCCAATCCGTACATTGGCGGCATCTGGTATCAAATCATTCCGTAAAATGTTGGATGCCAATGAAAAGATTGCTCCACTAAAACGCAATGTGACGATTGAAGAAGTGGGCAATGCAGCATTGTTCCTTTGCTCACCGTGGGCTTCAGGTATTACAGGTGAAATCATGTATGTTGATGGTGGTTTTAATACTGTCGGTATGAGCCAGTCAATGATGGATGATGAATAATTAGATTAATCTAAATTATTTAATAAAGCCGCTTTATAGCGGCTTTGTTTTTTGAAGCTTGTAAGGTTTTAAAGCTATAATAAATCTGAGGGTCACTGAACTCACAGATTGTAAACTTATTGCCTAAAAGCAATAACATATGTGAAATCAAGGTTCGTTTGGCAGACTTAGATCTAGTCGTGCCTTTGGAATTGTGGCCTCATAATCCGTGAGATACTCACTCAATGATTTGCTAGTACCTGTGACTCTAATCTCACCGTTAATTCTATCAATAATAATTGGTGCATTACCAATTAAAGCGTGTTGGTAGTCATCAGATGTCAAAAAAGTAGAATTCTGGTAGAAGAATATCCAACCGTATGGTTTCTTAATAACTTTGTTAATAACAATTTCAACACCATCTCCGCAAAGAACATGACACCATGTTTCTGCGAGCTTAAGAGCTTGATTATAAGTTAGCATGTCACATGTAATTTAAATTTAACAGTTAAATATCATAACTAATCTGAGAATCAATTATAACTAATTAGATGGTTTTTATTATCTGTTGGTATTTTAATCAACCTTAAGGCAGCAATATCATCGTCAAGATGCAATCAATGTGAAATATCACTTTATAAAACTTTGACATTCTATCCAATTCTATATATTTAAAAAATAAAAATATATCAACATGTATAACTAATTATTTGTAATTACATTTTTTATATGCTAATTAATGCTGTTTTTTGTTTAATCGAAAATTCTAAAGAGAATGTCGATAGGTGTATTATTTTTTAGCTTTCGGGGTAGGTTAAAGCGTGAAGAAAATAGCTGTTGTTTTTGGCTTAGTGATTTTACTTTCACTGCAAGGTTGTGCCGCGGTCATGGCAAGTAAGCAACCAAGTAAAAAGAATTTGACGGTTTTAGAGATTGGAAAACATCGTAATTATGTGATTTCTGAATTGGGTGCACCAGTCACATCAGAAACCGTAAATGGAGAACGTAAAGAGATTTATACTTTCCAACAAGGCTACTCAAAAGCAGCTAGAGTCAGCCGTACGCTATGGCATACGACTGCGGATATTGCCACGATTGGTCTATGGGAAATTATTGGTTCGCCGACTGAGGTTTATTTCAATGGAGAACAACTTTCTTATGAGGTTGTTTTTGATAATCAAGATCACATCAAAAGTTCTCAGCTCATTCAAAATGAGCCAAAAACTGTAAGTGAGTAAACAATAGCAACTCGTGTGTTATTGTTCAGGCAGTTCTTTCACAGGACTTCCACCTAGCGCTTGCATTAAGGTCACATAGGCATTGTATTGACTCTGCTTGGTTTCAACTAAGCTCAGTCTGGCATTCCGTGTGGTCTCTTGTGCATCAAGTAAATTCTTTAATGTAATCGCACCATTACGATAACGAACTTCAGTGAGTCGCTCAGTTTTATCCGCTAATTCAAGATTGCGTTGTTGAAGCTGAACTTGTTGATCAAGTTGAGTGCGATTCGATAACGCATTTTCTACATCAGCAAATGCTTGGTATAACGTTTGACGATATTGAGTAATGGCTTTCTCATATTCAAGATCACTAATCGCAATATCTTTCTTCATATCATTATATTGAAGAAAGGGTAGGCTTAAGCTTGCGCCTAAGGTGAGTGCAGGATTCTGCAAAAGTTGAGTCAGTGAGGTACTCGAAGACCCCAAATTTCCAGTCAGATTAATCGACGGATAATAACTGGCTTTGGTTGCATCTTTACTGGCTAACGTTTTACGAAGACGTAACTCTGAGGCTTGTAAATCAGGGCGGCGAGATAAAATATCTGCGGGTAAGCCGACAGCGATATTGGGTAATGCATTACGCGGTAATTTAGCAGGTTCTTGAATATTCAGTTGTTGTACAGGTTCATGTAGCAGTACTGCGAGAGCAGTACGTGTTTCTACACGTTGTTGTTCGATCTGACTCAAACTTGCTTTCTGACTTTGTACTGATTGTTCAGCTTGCGTGAGATCTAAGCCAGAAACTGCACCCGCTTTATATTGTGATTGAACTAAATCATAAATCTTTTGAGTCGAGGCTAAGTTTTGTTGAACGGTTTGATAGCGCTCATTGAGATAGCCCAATTGCCAATACAGTTTTGCAGTTGTTCCTACCAAACTTTGTGCCGTTGCTTGTAAGTCTTGAGCACTGGCGAGTGCTTCCCAACGACTGGCTTCTGTTTGATTGGCGAGTTTTCCAAACAAATCGAGTTCATAGCTCACACCGACACTAGCAGATAAGCCACGATCTGAGCCATCGCCTGAACGTAGATCATAGTTATGACCTGTCGAAACACTTGAGCTGGTGCGGATGCCTTGTTGATTTGCAGCCAAGCCAGCTTGTAAGCGGGCTTGTTTCAGTGTGATACCTGCAACACTTAAATCACTATTCGTTGCCAAGACTTGATCGATCAACTGATTGAGCTGAGTGTCATTAAATAATGTCCACCATTGGTCTGTAAGTGCTACGCTTTTATTGGTTTGCGCATCGTATTGGTATTGCTGCGGAACTTGTACAGATGGTGCGTTGTAAGGTGTTTTGACAACAGCAGAGCAGCCAGCCAGAGAACTTGTGAGTGCTAGTGCAAGTCCTAATTTATTTAAATGAAAAGACATACTCAAATTCCTTATTCTCTTGCTAAAGCTGCAACTGGATCGAGTTGTGCTGCATTTCGTGCGGGTAAGAAACCAAAAACAATACCGATCAAACTTGAGCAGACAAAGGCCGCAACAATAGATGTGGTTGAATAACTCATTTCAATCACACCTTTCGCAAAATGCCCGATAATTTGTCCAATACCTAAAGACAGCAGCACACCGAGTACACCACCCAGTAAGCAGACCAAAATCGCTTCGATCAAGAATTGCTGCAAAATATCACTTTGTCGAGCACCGACCGCCATACGAACACCAATCTCCTGAGTCCGTTCTGTCACAGAGACCAACATAATATTCATTACGCCGATGCCACCGACGACCAGTGAAATCACCGCAATCGCTGAAATTAGCAGTGTCATGGTTGCAGTGGTCTGTTGAATCGTTTCACGGATACTGTCTGAGTTTTGAGTAAAGACATCTTGTGCGCCGTGGCGTTGCTCAAGCAAAGTCAAAATTGCATTTTCAGCCGCACTACTTGGATATTCATCTTTAATACGAACAATGATGCTACGCACATTAGACTGACCTAACATGCGGCTCATGACTGTTGAATAGGGGAGATAGACATTTAAGCTGTCTGAATTTCCCATAAAGCCTTTTTCTGCATCAATCACACCAATGACACGACTCGGCACACTACCCAATAAGATCACTTGTCCGAGCGGATTAGTTCCATCCGCAAAGAACGTTTTTTCAGTATTGGTATCGATGACCACGTCTTGCGCACGTTGAGTCACGCTGTCTTTATCAAAAGCTTGTCCAGACTTAAAGGTCATGCCTCGAACATAGAAGAAGTCGGAACTCACACCATTGACAGTTGCTGAGGCTTCCGTTTCTTTAAAGCGTAAAGTGACGCTTGTATTCACAGAAGGGCTGACACCATCGACATAGGGTTGCTCAGCTAAAGCTTCACCATCGGCAGGAACGAGGGTCTTGGTTTGTGATGCTCTTGAGTTATCACCAAAGCCACGACCTTGATATACGGTAATAGTGTTGGTTCCGAGACTGCTGATATTTTCCAAAATCTGTTTTTGTGAACCATTACCGAGCGCAACAACGGAAACCACAGAGGCGATCCCGATAATGATTCCAAGCATGGTCAAAAAGGTTCGCATTCGATGTGCATTCATGGCAAGCAGTGCCATACGGAATGCTTCACCCAAGCGATCTAGAAAAGATCGCCATGCAGAGGTTTTCTTCTGTGGTGTTCTTTGAAGTGTTTGACGTTCTAAATCGGCATCATCATTTTCAGGTGTATTCGCGCGGTCTGAGATGATATTACCGTCACTAATCTCAATAATACGTGTCGCATTTTTTGCTACATTGAGATCATGTGTAACTAAGATGATGGTATGACCTTTAGCATTGAGTTCACGCAAAATACGCATGACTTCAATACCGCTATTCTTATCCAATGCTCCTGTTGGCTCATCAGCAAGAATCACGTCACCGCCGTTCATTAATGCACGTGCGATTGAAACGCGTTGCTGTTGACCACCTGAAAGTTGACTTGGACGATGATGTAGGCGCTCCTCTAAGCCAAGTTCAGAGAGCAATTCAGCTGAACGCTCCTGACGTAGATGGCTCTCTACACCCGCATAGATCGCTGGAACTTCAACGTTACCAGATGCAGTTAAATCACCAAGTAAATGATAGCGTTGGAAAATAAAGCCAAAATATTCACGACGTAATTGTGCAAGTTCGTCAGGTTCAAGCTGTCTCGTCTCACGGCCACTGACTAGATAGCTTCCGTCTGTTGGTTTATCCAGACAGCCCAAGATATTCATTAAGGTTGATTTACCAGATCCCGATTGCCCAACAATCGCAACCAATTCACCTGCATAAATCTTTAAATCAATACCTTTGAGAATTTGGACTGTACTTTCACCCGCAGGGAATTCCCGAGTCAGTTTGCTGACTTCAAGTAGCGGCTGTGATGAATGTGTTTGATTTTGAGTCATATTACATTCTCATTGCACGTTGATTGCTACGTTTTGCTGATTCATTTGAACTATCAGTCGCATCAGCAATCACAACTTGATCACCTTGTTTAAGTCCTTTCAGGACTTGCGCTGTCACACGGTTATTAAGACCAATCAGAACAGGTTGAGGCTTCGCCGTGCCATCAGCTTGCAAGACACGTACCATGCCTGTTGTCGCTTTGCTTTGAGACACGAGTGCTTTTTCTTGATCGGTTAACTCTAAACGTTTTGGACGTTGTGCGTTTGCTGTTTCAGGTTTTTGTGTGCTATCAGTTGATGCGTTATTTTTACTGTTTTGTTTTTGATTTGAACGCTTGTTTTGAATCGCAGCCGCAGGAATGGTTAATGCATTTTTTGCTTCCGCTAATACAATATAAACTTGTGCAGTCATATCAATACGAAGCTTGCCATCATCATTGGGCACATCAAATAACGCGTTATAGTAAATTGCAGATGTTGATGACGATGAACTGGTCGTCGTGCTTTCTGTATTGATTGAGTCAGGAGCTGGCTCTACTTGGCGCAAGGTTGCATAGTGCTTCTTCTCGCTATTTCCCAACGTTGTGAAATACACCGTTTGACCTTTTTCAACTTTCATGACGTCCGCTTCAGAAATTTGTGCTTTGACAGTCATAGTGTCTAAAGTCGCTAATTTCACAATGGTTGGTGCGGTTTGATTGGCGTTTACGGTTTGACCTTCCTCTGTCACGATCGCAACAATCGTTCCATTCATCGGTGCAACGATACGGGTATAACCCAAGTCTTCTTTTGCTGTTGCCAATGTTAAACGCGATTGCTCAATTTGTGCATTGATCGCTGCGATTTGCGCTTGAGCGGTTTTGTAATTTGCCAATGCAGTTTCAAGCTCAGCGCGGGAAGTTGCATCTTGGCTATACATCGCTTGTTGGCGTTTATATTCTGCTTCAACTTTTGCTAAATTCGCTTGTTGTACAGCCAGTTGAGCTTGTTGGTTTTTAATGCTTGCTTCTGCTGTTTTTAAATCATTTTCTTGGCGAATCGAATCAATTTGCGCAATCAATTGACCTTGTTTTACTTGGTCACCCAATTGCACATACATTTTCTTCACCTGACCAGACACCTGTGCGCCGACACTCACCATTTTGGTTGCTTCAAGTACACCCGTCGCTAATACTGAATCTTCAATATCGCCACGAGAGACTTCTGCACTAATGTACTGTGGTTGCTGTGCTTTGGGTTTAAAGAACATCCATCCGAGTGCTGCAATGATGAGCACGCCGATAGCGATAATAATAATTTTGCGAGATGGTATTTTTTTAGACGTTGTTTTTGGCATGGCGACAGGTCAAAAGTGAGAACTGGGCTTAGTATAAAAGTGAAATAAGGATAAAACGTGAATATTTTTAATCTAGAATGAGAATTATTTTCTATTTTTCCACATACTTATTTTATAAATATCTGATAAATACTTTCGATCCCAGCCTCCGCGTTACTTGCAAGTGCAATGCCGCCGTGCGGTGGAAGTGTGTATTCACGCGGATTGATCCGAATCAAGTTGGGTGCAAAGCGCTCACTGAAATATCGCACGGTTGGAATCGCTGTACCTGCACCGATTTCAATCACGAGCGGATTGCGATGTGCTTTGAGAAATTTATCCAAACGCAGACCTTGTTGGTGTTGTCGATGACTCACCCAATTATAGTCATCAAACATTAAAATATTAGGACGCGCTAAATGACCGCAGTGAGAGCAGCGTGGTAACTCACCTAACCATTGGCAATCTTGATGATCAATTTCAGGAGAAATATCATCTGCTGACCAAATCTCTTGCTGGCAAGATTTTAGACATTGTACATGATGAATTGACCCATGACATTCATAGATGTTGGCCGAGTCAAAGCCCGCTTTTTGAAATTGTCCATCGACATTTGAGGTAAAGATAAAATAGGGCAGTTGTAATTTTTCTGCCAATTGCTTGAGTAAAGTAAATCCTCGATGTGGTTTAGTTTGACGATAGAGTGCGAGTCGATGTCCGTAGAATCCCCATGCTAAACGTGGGTGACGTCTAAAAGCGGCAGGATTGGCAATTTCAGTAAAGTCGATACGCTGTTTTCCAAGCTCAGGGTAAGCTTGCCACATGCCATGATTGCCTCGAAAATCAGGTAAACCTGAGTCCACTCCCATACCCGCACCTGCTGAAATGATTAAGCTGTCAGCGCGTTGAAAGGCTACTTTAATTTTCTGAATTTGATCAGGGCTTAGATCGAACATCATTGCTTTCACCTTGTTATTATTATCTTGAATTTAGATCTTATTTTAAGCAGATTGAATAAATAATGTTTTTCCACATAATTCGCTGACAGCTTGCAGCATTAAATGCTCAGCGCTTTCTTTCGACATGCCTTTAATTGACGCATCGATACGTAATAATAGCTCAGGCCAAGTGAGAAATTGCCGAGGGTTTAGGCGACGTAAAGCTTGCTGATATTGTGAAACTTTGGTTTTCCAAATGCCGAGTTGTAATGCATTGTGTGGTTGCTCAAAAAGTTGCATCAGTAAACGCATTTCTTTACTGAGTGTCCATAAGATCAAACTGTCGGGTTCACCCGCGGCAAGTAAGTATTGGTAGATCTTGACGGATTGAGCCAAATGACCTGCCAATAATGCATCGCTTAAATCATAGGTGGTATAGCGTGATTGATCCTGTAAACATGCATAGAGCTGCTCTATTTGAATTTGTTTAATATCTGGAAAGGTATCCGCAACGCGCATCAAACTATTTTTTGCTGCGAGGAGGTTATGCTCATGATGTTGCATTAACCATTGCCATGCATCATTGTTGAGTGTGATCCCCAATTTTTCTGCTTCGATCGTAAGGATGCGTTGACGATCTTGTGGATAGTTTGCAGTTAGTGGGACAACAACACCATTCGCTTCAACGACTTGGAAAAATGCTGACTTTAGACTGCTGCTATCCTGTTTCGGTAACACAATTAACAGTAAGTTATGTTCATTATGTTGAATATAGTTTTTAAGTAGCTTTAATCCATTTGCATCGGGTTTGATATTGCCATGTACTTCAATCGCAAGCTGCTGAGAAAATAGCGACAAACTATTCAATGCATTAAAGACATTTTTCCAGTCATTTACACTGCTGATGTCATAGCGTTGACGCTCAATTTCTTGCTGTTGCCAGCTTTTACGAAAAGCATCTAGCAGATTTTGCTCAAGTAAAGGCTCTTGACCATGCATAATCCATGCGCCACGAGCCTCATCTACACGTTTTAATGCTTGAACATAATCTAGTTTCATAAGTTGTAATTATGACTGTGCTTTAGGTAGACGGTTTGCTGCGATTTGACGTGTGATTTGTTGCGCCACATCATCAATGACAATCTTGTCTAAATAAGATTCTTGTTGGTTGTCGGTATTCACTGTTGCAACGTCGTATTGATAACTACGAGAGGCAGTCAATGTCCGTGGTTCTGTAATTTTATTGCCTTGACGATCTTCGATTTGGAATGTGACCGTTAGACGCAGTAATACTTCTGTTAATTTACCGTTTAGGAGTTGACGGCGAGGCGTGTAATCCAAAATACGAAGTACATAAGCATCGTTGGAGTTGCTGAGTTGTACGCCTGTTGCACTTAAATAAATGCTGAGTCGATTTTCAAGTTCATCAGTATTATCAGGTAATACCAATGTGAGCTTGTTATAAACCAACGGCGTCGCTGTTGGATTACTGCCTTTTAAATGGAAGCCACAACCGACTAAGCCTGCACTTAGGCCTAAAGTTAATACAACTGCTGCAACACGTTGAACTAAATGCATGCTTTGTCCTTATGATATTCCATCAAACATGGAAGATTTAAACTAAATAAATTGACCATATTTTAGAATCAAAGCCCGTTGAATGACAGCGGGCTTTGATGAGGTTTTGTTTATTGCTTTTAATCTGCCTTCTTTAAAGGGAGGCTTACAAGCTTTTAAACCACCAAGTTCACGAGTTTATTTGGCACAACAATTTCTTTTTTAGTCGGGCCAGTTAAGAATTGTTGCACTTCTGGTAATGCTTTTGCCAAAGCCAATAAATCATCTTTAGATATATCGACAGCCACATCTAACTTACCACGAAGTTTACCATTCACTTGTACAACAATCGTTTGCGTATTACGTGTCAATGCAGATTCATCAACTTGAGGGAACTCCGTTGTTGTTAAATCTTGTCCAAACTGAGCTAAAAGTGTTTGACTCAAGTGTGGTGCAAATGGAGCAAGTAAAGTGAGTAATGTTGTGATTGCTTCACGAGCAACAGCCACATCATTGTCATCTTTTGCTTCAAATTTGTTGCTAGCATTTAACAGTTCCATCAATGCTGCAATTGCAGTATTGAATGCGTGGCGACGTTCGATGTCATCACCAACTTTTTGGATCGTTTCATGGGTTTTACGACGAAGATCTTGCGCATCTTTCGACAAATTCGCAGTGTCAATAGCCGTTGCTTGATTGCCATTTTCTAGGAAACCAGCAGCCAAACGCCATACGCGTTTCAAGAAGCGGTTTGCGCCTTCAACACCTGCATCAGACCATTCTAATGATTGATCTGGTGGTGCAGCAAACATCATGAAAACTCGTGCTGTATCTGCGCCGTATTGATCAATAATTGCTTGTGGATCAATACCGTTGTTTTTCGACTTAGACATTTTTTCTTGTCCACCGATAACAACTTCTTGACCATCACCTGAATATTTAGCAGAAAGGATACGACCTTTCTCATCACGCTCTAATTCGATGTCAGCAGGGTTAAACCACGTTTTTTTGCCGCTTTCAGCTTCACGATAGAAGGTGTCTGCTAAAACCATGCCTTGTGTTAACAAGTTAGTAAATGGTTCGTTGCCTTGTACCACACCTTCATCACGCATCAACTTATGGAAGAAACGTGCATAAAGTAAGTGCAAGATGGCATGTTCAACACCACCGATGTATTGGTTCACTGGAAGCCAGTTTTGCGCTGCTTCAGGTTTTACCATACCGCCTGTAAAGTCAGGAGATGCGTAGCGTGCATAGTACCAAGATGACTCTACGAAAGTATCCAATGTATCTGTTTCACGACGTGCATCGCCGCCACAACTTGGACATTTAGTTTCGTAGAATTCAGGCATTTTATTCAGTGGGTTACCTGAACCATCTGGTACGACATCAGTTGGTAACACGACCGGCAATTGATCTTCTGGCACTGGTACTTGTCCACAAGTATTACAGTTGATCATTGGAATCGGGCAACCCCAATAACGCTGACGAGAGACACCCCAGTCACGTAAACGGAATTGAACCTTAGCATTTGCTAAATTCTGTGGTTCTAATTTTGCAATGAAGGCATCAAAAGCAGCTTGGAATTCAAGGCCGTCAAATTCGCCAGAATTTACGAGTTTACCTTCTTTAGAGCCATACCATTCTTGCCATTCAGTTGCTGAGTACTCAGCATCATCAGCGCCTTTGGCATCAATCACTTGCTTGATAGGCAAGTTAAACTTATTGGCAAACTCAAAATCACGTTCGTCATGTGCAGGAACAGCCATCACTGCGCCAGAACCATAAGACATGAGTACATAGTTTGCGATCCAGACAGGAAGTTCTTCACCCGTTACAGGGTGTTTTACGAACAAACCTGTTGCCATGCCTTTCTTTTCAGCAGTGGCTAAATCAGCTTCAGCGACCGAGCCCATGCGGCATTCTTCAATAAATGCAGCTAGTTCAGGATTATTCTCAGCTGCTTTCAAAGCCATAGGGTGCTCTGCTGCAACAGCAACATAAGTCACACCCATTAAGGTATCAGCACGCGTGGTATAAACCGTTAAGTCATCTGCATAGACTTCAGTATTGGCAGAAGGGAAAGTGATTTCCATCCCTGTAGAACGTCCGATCCAGTTACGTTGCATGGTGAGGACTTGTTGTGGCCAACCATCTTTTAATGTGTCTAAATCGTCTAATAATTCTTGTGCATAGTCAGTGATGCGGAAGTAGTACATTGGAATATCGCGTTTTTCGACCAATGCACCTGAACGCCAACCACGACCATTTTCAACCTGTTCATTCGCAAGTACAGTTTGGTCTACAGGATCCCAGTTCACTGTTGAAAGCTTACGATAGATCAAACCTTTCTTATAAAGTTGTACAAATAACCATTGTTCCCAGTGGTAGTACTCTGGAGTACAGGTTGCAAATTCACGATCCCAATCGACAGACAAGCCCAATTTTTTTAATTGGTCACGCATATACGCGATGTTTTCAAATGTCCATTTTGCTGGTGCCACTTGATGTGCAATCGCTGCATTTTCAGCAGGAAGACCAAAAGCATCCCAACCCATTGGCTGTAAAACGGTTTCGCCTTTTAAACGATAAAAACGGCTGATCACGTCACCAATAGTGTAGTTACGCACATGCCCCATATGCAGCTTTCCACTTGGATAAGGGAACATCGACAGGATATAGCGATGTTTGCCCTCTACAGTGTCAGCAACTTTAAAAACTTTGCGATTGTCCCAGTCTTGTTGAACTTGAGGCTCAATGGCGCTTGCTTGGTATTCGGAGTCAATGTGAGAAGTCGTCATAGGGATATGCGATACAACAAAAAATAAAAATAAGATTGCCGCACAGCATAGCGCAAAATCGTATGAAATGTCAGTGATTAGATCGGGATTTTATCTTCAAGGCGGTAGAGAAGCCGCCACCTTGAAAATAAACAAAAGTGAATGGATATGGATTAGTAGTTAGAGTTTGCTGCAGGAGGGGCAGGCGGTGGTGGTGCATCACCTTTTGGAGCTGAACTAGATGCTGCTGGTGCTACAGTGGTTGTATTGACAGGTGGAGGGTTATTTACTTGTTTTGCATCACCTTGCTCTGGTTGAGTTTGTACAGGAGGGCGTTGGATATTGCTGCCATAAGTCGAAACTTTATCCAAGCGTTTAGCACCTTTGGGTGGTGGTGTTGCGGTGTAGTGCGTCGATCCATTTGCATCCACCCATTTGTAATACTGCTGTGCATAATTATGGCTAGAACCCAATAATAATGCTGTTGTCGTGGCTGTGTATAAGATTGTTTTTAAATAAGATGATTTCATATTTGATCTCCCCAAGAGAATTTTGTCTATATTCGATCAAAGTGCATAAATGTGCTGTCTACAATGCCGAGTTTTACTAAAAAAGAAAATAGTTTTTTGATAAAAGGGTGGATTGCTATGATTAGAACGGTTTGCTTAAAAAAACGACAGCTAAAAAATATTCGTTAAAATCTCTTTCTTTATCCTTGACATTGTTTATGAAAGCAACAAAAATGCTTGCTTTAGTTTTATATGCGTTTATTTGATCACCCTTCGAATAAATGTCATGGCTTGCAATGGACATTCTTTCTAGCCGAGAGAATGCTGTTTTGAAATATGTTTATCCCAGCATATTTCGATTCGAGATGTCATCAAGTTTATACGGCTGATGAGTCTCAGAAAATTTTTCCTATTGCAGCAAAAACGAGTAGAATACGCACACTTATAAGAAGTGCAAAAGTTAATGAATGAACACAATTTATGTCTCCCATAAATTGTGCAAACACTAGGGTGAATCACGTTGGAACTTTTATCTGGTGGTGAAATGCTCGTTCGTGCGCTTGCGGACGAAGGCGTAGAGCATGTTTTTGGGTATCCAGGCGGCGCTGTATTACATATTTATGATGCGCTATTTCAACAAGACAAAATTAACCATTACCTCGTTCGTCATGAGCAAGCTGCTGGTCACATGGCAGATGCATACTCACGCGTAACTGGCAAAACTGGTGTAGTTCTTGTAACTTCTGGTCCCGGTGCAACAAACACAGTGACTCCAATTGCAACTGCTTACATGGACTCAATCCCAATGGTGATTTTGTCTGGTCAGGTTGCGAGCCATTTAATTGGCGAAGATGCATTCCAAGAAACTGATATGGTGGGTATTTCTCGCCCAATCGTAAAACACAGTTTCCAAGTGCGTCATGCCAGCGAAATTCCTGCAATTATTAAGAAAGCATTCTATATCGCTTCATCTGGTCGTCCAGGCCCTGTTGTTGTTGATATTCCTAAAGATGCAACAAACCCTGCAGAAAAATTTGCCTACGAATATCCTGAAAAAGTGAAAATGCGCTCATATCAGCCACCTTCACGTGGACATTCAGGTCAAATCCGTAAAGCGATTGATGAGCTTATCACTGCGAAACGCCCAATTATTTATACGGGTGGTGGTGTTGTTCAAGGCAATGCTTCAGAGCTATTAACAGAACTTGCTCACCTTTTAGGTTATCCAGTAACAAATACGTTAATGGGCTTAGGTGGTTTCCCTGGTAATGATCCACAATTCGTGGGCATGTTAGGCATGCACGGGACGTATGAAGCGAACATGACGATGCATAATGCAGACGTTATTTTAGCGATTGGCGCGCGTTTCGATGACCGTGTGACCAACAACCCTGCAAAATTCTGTCTCAATGCAAAAGTCATTCATATTGATGTAGACCCTGCAACTATTTCTAAAACGATCATGGCGCACATCCCAATTGTGGGAGCTGTAGAGCCTGTTCTTCAGGAAATGTTGGCACAACTCAAACAAATGAATGTGTCTAAGCCAAATCCTGAAGCGATTGCTGAATGGTGGTCTCAAATCAATGAGTGGCGTAAAGTTCACGGTTTGAAATATCAAACACCTACTGATGGTTCAATGAAGCCGCAGCAAGTTGTTGAAGCATTATGCAAAGTGACCAATGGTGATGCGATTATCACGTCTGACGTGGGTCAACACCAAATGTTTGGTGCTTTGTACTATACCTACAAGCGTCCTCGTCAATGGATCAACTCAGGTGGTCTAGGGACTATGGGGGTTGGTTTACCGTACGCGATGGCAGCGAAACTTGCTTGCCCAGATCAACAAGTGGTTTGTATTACAGGTGAAGCATCGATTCAGATGTGTATCCAAGAGCTTTCGACATGTAAGCAATACAGCATGAATGTCAAAATTCTTTGCTTAAATAACCAAGCTTTAGGCATGGTGAAACAATGGCAAGACATGAACTATGAAGGACGTCATTCAAGTTCATATGTTGACTCATTACCTGACTTTGCAAAATTGATGGAAGCATATGGTCACGTCGGCATTCAGATTAACCATGCAGATGAGTTGGAATCTAAATTAGCTGAAGCAATGGCAATTAATGATAAATGTGTATTCATTAATGTCATGGTAGACCGTACTGAACACGTATATCCAATGTTGGTTGCGGGTCAGTCAATGAAGGATATGTGGTTAGGTAAAGGGGAGCGTACATAATGAGACATATTATTTCTGTACTCGTTGAGAACGAAGCAGGTGCGCTTTCTCGCTTAGTTGGTTTATTTAGTCAACGTGGCTATAACATTGAAACACTCAATGTTGCACCGACTGAAGATGAGACCTTATCTCGTCTGACGCTAACGACCTATGGCGATGATCACAAAATCGAGCAAATTACCAAACAGTTGAACAAGCTTGTTGAAGTGGTAAAAGTAGTTGATTTATCTGAAGGTGCGCACATTGAGCGTGAGCTGATGTTAATCAAAGTGAAAGCTTTAGGTGCTGCCCGTGCGGAAATCAAGCGTACAGCTGATATTTTCCGTGCACAAATCGTAGATGTTACACCGACTACATATACGATTCAGATTGCAGGGACTACCGATAAGATCGATGGCTTTATTGATGCGCTTGCGGAGAACACAATTCTAGAAGTTGTGCGTTCTGGTGTATCGGGTATCGCGCGCGGTGAAAAGGTTTTAACAATTTAATAGGCTGTCCCCAATTCTTCATAGTGAAATGCAAGAATTGGGAGCTTACAAAAGATCTGTCCTTGTACAACAAGGGAAATGACAAAAATTTTAGCGGAGAAAACAGATGCAAATTTTTTACGATAAAGACTGTGACTTATCTATCATCCAAGGTAAGAAAGTTGCGATCATTGGTTATGGTTCACAAGGTCATGCTCACGCACTTAACTTGAAAGACTCTGGCGTAGACGTAACTGTTGGTTTACGTGCTGGTTCAACGTCTTGGAAAAAAGCTGAAAACTCTGGTCTTAAAGTATCTGAAGTTCCAGCAGCTGTTGCTCAAGCTGACTTAGTGATGATCTTGACTCCAGATGAGTTCCAAGCTCAGCTTTATCGTGACGTAATTGAGCCAAACATCAAAGAAGGTGCAACGTTAGCATTTGCTCACGGTTTCTCTGTTCTTTATAACCAAGTTGTTCCACGTAAGGACTTAGACGTAATTATGGTTGCGCCTAAAGCACCAGGTCACACTGTACGTTCAGAATTCCAACGTGGTTCAGGTGTTCCTGACTTAATCGCAATTCACCAAGATGCTTCTGGTAATGCACGTAACGTTGCGCTTTCTTACGCATCAGGCGTAGGTGGTGGTCGTACTGGTATCATCGAAACTTCTTTCCGTGAAGAAACTGAAACTGACTTATTCGGTGAGCAAGCAGTTCTTTGTGGTGGTGCTGTTGAATTGGTTAAAATGGGCTTCGAAACTTTGGTTGAAGCTGGTTATGCACCAGAAATGGCTTACTTCGAATGTTTACATGAACTTAAACTCATCGTTGACTTGATGTTCGAAGGTGGTATTGCTGACATGAACTATTCAGTATCTAACAATGCTGAATATGGTGAATACGTAACTGGTGTTGAAGTAATCAACGAACAGTCTCGTGAAGCTATGCGTAATGCATTGAAACGTATCCAATCTGGTGAATATGCGAAGATGTTCATTCAAGAAGGTGCGTTGAACTACCCATCTATGACTGCTCGCCGCCGTCAAAATGCTGCTCACGGTATCGAAGTTACAGGTAATAAATTACGTGCGATGATGCCTTGGATTCAAGCAAACAAGATTGTTGATAAAGAGAAAAACTAAGTTTTTCATTTATCCCAAAAAGCCTCGTTGAATACGGGGCTTTTTTATTTTGATAACAGAGTTATAACAATTTTGATTAAAAAAAAGCCTAATATAGAAATGTTAAATGGCGAATCAAAGCGATTTAAACGTGACAAAAACAACAAGATTGCTGCATTCTTCGATATTGCAGTTCAATTTAAAATCAACAAGAAAATACAAAGTTTAATTTTAAAAATATCTAGCTAAAATAATTAAGTCTTTTGGTCAAAAAGTTGTAATAAAAAAACAATACTTTTCATTGGTTTGAAATGATTATATGTTTTTATTCTATTGATTTATAAAGTGAAAAAGACTTGACCTTATGCTAGATGATGTTATTGTTAAGGAAAGTTTATGAATACACAATTTGTATCTTTTTTGAGTGTGAAGGATCGTTCTGATTTTGAGCAATTCGCTCAACAAATAAAAAAAAGTACTGAATAATCATGGAAGTCCTTTATGGTACACGTTGATTACGATAGCACATTGGTCATCGTTTCCATTCTGGTTGCAGTAGCAACTTGTTATGCTGCAGTTTCAATGGAAGAACTCGTTTTCAAAGCAGCTTATAAAAAGTTTGAAAAAAGCATTTTGGTGACGAGCGGCTTAATCTTAGGATTAGCAATATGGGCAATGCACTTTGTGGGAATGCTGGCTAGCCACTTGCCAGAAGGCTATAATTTTGACGTTAGTTTAACCATACTTTCTTATCTCGTTGGGGCTATTGCTTCTGTCTTTGCTGTTTGGTTAACAACCCGTCCAACATTACCGATGCCGCGTTTAATTCTTGGCGCAGTTTTTATGGGGCTGGGAATTTCGGGGATGCACTACACAGGGATGCTTGCGCTATCTGTTGAACATCACCAAATGCGTTACGATCCTTTACTGGTGATCTGTTCGATTTTGATCGCGATTTGTGGTTCTGGGCTTAGCTTTTTATTCGTTTTTAAATATAAAACAGCCGTAAAGTATCGAACTGGACTGAAAGCGATTGTTGCAGTGCTCATGGCATTGAGCATCGTTGGTATGCATTACACAGGGATGGCTGCAACCTCTTTTGATGAGAGTATCGCAAAAGTTCTCAGCGCTGCTCAGACAGAACAAAGCGTATTACTGTTCACCATTATTTTTATTACGAGTTTAGTTTTCGTTGCAGGTTTTGCGGTGGCTGTACTTGAAGCTCGCTTAGAACAACGTAATTTACAACTTACAAGAATCAATAGAGAGCTTGCAGCTCAATCTTTACATGATTCATTAACCAAATTACCGAACCGTTTATTTTTAACTGATTATGCAGAAGTCATCTTTAGCCATCATCGTTTAAGCGAGCAAAAAGCCGCTTTTTTATATATTGACTTAGATCGCTTTAAATCTGTGAATGATGCTTTTGGTCATCATATTGGTGATCAGCTCCTCATCAAAATGGCAAACCGTTTACATGATAAGTTAACACCCTCTCAGAAATTATTTCGCATTGGTGGTGATGAATTTGTTTTGATTTCTGAAAACACCGATATGAATGAGGCGATGCAACTCGCTGAAGAAATTCTTCATTTCATTCAAGAAACCTATCTCATTGCAAATAAAGAAATCAATATTTCGGCTAGCCTTGGAATTGCGATGTATCCTGAGCATGGAACCAATGTTCAAGATTTACTGATCAATGCCGATGTCGCTATGCTGGCATCTAAAGAGCAGGGTAGAAACACGTATACGATTTTCCATTCGATGAGTGATCAGCAAGACGTTCGCAGTCAGTCTAAATTGATTAATGATTTATATAAAGCCGTTGAGGAACAGCAATTTGTTCTTTTCTATCAACCTAAGTTCACTGCAAATTATGAAATTTGTGGCGTTGAAGCTTTAATTCGTTGGAAACATCCAAGTTTAGGGTTGCTTACTCCGCAAATGTTTATTGAGGGGGCGGAGAAAACGGGACTTATTATTCCAATGGGGTATTGGGCGCTAGAGCAAGCTTGCCAGCAAATTCAAAAATGGGAGCAGAGTAATAGTCCCTTTTATCCAATCGCGGTGAATTTATCAGCCTTACAGTTCGAAAATAAAAAACTATTTTGTGTACTCGAAAAATTATTAGAAAAATATCAAATTCAGCCTGAACATCTTATCCTTGAAATTACCGAATCTACAGCAATGCATCATATTGATTCGAGCATTCGAACCTTAGAACGATTACGTAAGTTAGGGATTAAGATCGCGATTGATGATTTCGGTACAGGCTATTCAAGCTTCTTGTATTTAAAAGATTTACCAATTGATGAACTTAAAATTGATCGTGGTTTTTTAACTGATTTACAGCCGAACTCTAAAGAAGAGGCAATCCTCGAAAGTATTATTCACCTTGCTGCAAAGTTGGGTCTCGTTGTGACGGCTGAGGGCGTAGAAACGCAACAGCAAGCAGATATATTGACAAGTTTGGGCTGTAATCAATTACAAGGTTATCTACTCGGTATTCCTGTCAATGTGGAAAGTTTAGTATTGAATCAACATCATCATTTTGCTTAATCAAGTAATTACCTCAAAATAAAAAGGTTGCTGAGATGATAAATCACCAGCAACCTTTTTTATTTATTTTAGCTTTTTGATTAGTCTGAGCGTTTAGCTAACCATTCCGACACGACAGGCCAAACAGTTTGCGGTGCTTGGCTACCTGAAACCAAGCCCATATGACCACCTGGAACGATTTTAAATTCTTTGTCCTCACTGCTGATCAAGCTCATTAATGGTCTAACGGCCTCAGTTGTGACGATGATGTCGGTATCACCACCGATTGCGAGTACAGAGCAATCAATATCTTTGAAATAAGCGGTTTGCTCTCCGAACTTGACCACACCCGTTGAGAGTTCATTATCAATCCAGAATCTTAGAATGATGTCACGCATCACACCACCGGGGTAAGCCAGCATATTGTCTACAAATGAACTTGATGTCGCATGGTTAATGACAAATTGGCGATCGTTGAGGTTTTTCAATAAAACCCAATAGTTTTTAAAGTTACCGATCGGATCCGTAAGTTTAAAACCAAGAGTATTCTGCCAGCCATGAATATGGAAAAAACGGCTAGGGACTTGGCGAATCCTAAAATTGGTATTTGTCCGAACCCATTGTGCAGGTGTATTCAGGCGTTGATATAACTTACCGATGTATCCTGATTTATGCGTATTGATTGGAGAGGCGAGGATCATCAAGTTTTTAATATTTTTATCTTTAAACAATGATGTATAGCATAGTGAAATTGCGCCACCTAAGCTCCAACCATATAAAGATAGTTGTTGCTGACCGCTGTGTTCACGAATCTGCTGAAGAAAATCAGGCATGAAGATTTTGATGTAGGTCCCAAAGTTATATTTGGCTTGGCGTAGACTTGGTGTTCCCCAGTCAACCATATAAACATCAAAGCCCTGAGCGAGAAAAAAACGGATTAGACTGCGATCTGGAAATAAATCAAAGACCAAAGTATTTGCTGCAAGAGGCGGAATAATGACAAGTGGAACGCGATATTTGGAGCTGCTGTTTTCATTTTCTGTTTTGTAGTGACGCAAGCTAATAATTTCACGTTGGTAAATCACGTCATATGGTGTTTGTCCTGATAGTGCCAGTTGGTGACCGCGCAAGACACGGTCAGTTGCATTTGAGAGAATATGGCGTGTTTGCTGACCAGCACGACTATTTAAGATTTTTTTAGCAGTAAGTGAGTTAAGCAAAGCTTGTTTAACTTTTGGCAATTGAGTCATCGAACAAAAACTCTGAGGTTGCTGTTAGTAGCGGCATATTAGAAGAAAAAAGGCATAAGCTCAGTGACTCAGATGCTTAACTTCTTTTCCAAAATGATCAATTATCGCAATTTTGAGTTTTTCTTTCGGTGTTCATAATACTTGGTTGAACGTGTGCATGGCATAAGAAACTTCTAAAAATAAAATATATGATATTGCATATATGTGGATATTCGAATATAAATATATAAAAATTTATCTAGTAAGACCATCATGTCAAATACAGAATCTATCAAAATTTATCATAACCCTGCCTGTGGTACATCACGTAATACGTTGGGGCTAATTCGTAATACGGGTGTAGAGCCGACAGTTATTGAGTATCTGCAAACGCCACCGTCTAAAGCAGAGCTTATTCAAATGATTCAAGATGCTGATTTGTCTGTGCGAGCTGCTATTCGTTGCAATGTTGATCCTTATCGTGATTTGAATTTAGCGCAAGAAGACTGGTCAGATGAGCAACTGATTGATTTTATGTTGCAGTATCCAATTTTGATCAATCGCCCATTTGTCGTGACTTCAGTTGGAACACGGTTATGCCGACCATCAGAAATCGTATTGGATATTTTGCCGATTGCTCAACAAGGGGCATTCACCAAAGAAGATGGTGAGCAAGTGGTTGATGAAAATGGACAGCGTATTCAATAAAAAATGTATTAAAAAATAAGAGGCTTGATATGGATCAGGTGAGTTTTTTTAAATGTTTGGCTGATGAAACACGTCTCAGTATTGTCACCTTAGTGACTGAAAATAAAGAACTGTGCGTTTGTGATTTAACTGAAAAGCTGCAACTTAGCCAACCGAAGATTTCGCGTCATCTCGCTCTATTGCGTTCTTCTGGATTGTTGCAAGATCGTCGTCAAGGGCAGTGGGTTTACTACAGTCTTTCGACTCAATTACCTGCATGGTGTTATGAGATATTAAATGTCCTCGTACAGCATTCACCAAATCATTTAGCCACTTTGCCAGCATGTTCGACGCAAAGCTATTGTGAGTAATACATTATGAAATTTCTGTTTTTATGTACAGGCAACAGTTGCCGTAGCATTTTATCTGAAGTGTTATTCAATAGCCGAGCACCAGAAGGTTGGAAGGCATATAGTGCGGGTAGTAAACCTTCTGGGCAAGTCCATCCGTTAACGATTGAGACATTAGTAAGTTTAGGTCTTTCTACTGATGGCTTGTGGAGCAAAACGATAGATGATTGTGAGCAATATCAGCCTGATGTGGTGATTACTGTTTGTGATTCAGCAGCACAAGAAGCCTGCCCTTTATATCTCGGTGGAGCAATTAAAGCACATTGGGGATTGGCTGATCCTTCACATCTCGATGTTCCTAAAGATGAAAAGCTAAAAGCGTTCCGCGTGACGGTTGATCATATTAATCGTCGTTTAGATGCACTGTTTGACTTAAATACTGCTGCCATGACGCGAGCAGAATTGATCAATGCAATCAATCAAATTTCTCATATCGATTAAGCGGACACAGATATGGCTAAATCAGGTTTAACCTTTTTAGATCGAAACCTTACGCTGTGGATTTTTATCGCGATGGGTTTAGGTGTAGCAATTGGCGTATTTTTTCCTCAGGCATCTATTGCACTTGATCAGATGAGTTATGACTCGGTCAATCTTCCAATTGCGATTGGACTGATTTTAATGATGTATCCACCGCTGGCGAAAGTTGACTATGCGACTTTGCCAGAAGTGTTTAAAGATAAAAAAACACTAACTTTATCTTTGGTACAAAACTGGATTATTGCCCCTGTATTGATGTTCATATTGGCCATCGTATTTCTACACAATTATCCAGAATATATGACAGGGTTAATCTTAATCGGGTTAGCGCGTTGTATTGCGATGGTATTGGTATGGAATGGCTTAGCATGTGGCGATAATCAATATGTGGCAGCTCTTGTTGCATTCAATAGTATTTTCCAAATCCTGTTTTTTAGTACCTATGCTTGGTTATTCCTGACTTTTTTGCCGCCATACTTTGGTATTGCGGGTCAGGTGATTCAAGTCGATTTTTGGACCATTACCCATGCGGTGTTAGTGTATTTAGGTATTCCATTTTTCCTTGGATTTATCACACGGTTTGTGTTGGTAAGCGCAAAAGGAGCTGAATGGTATCAAACTCAATTCTTACCGAAAATTAGCCCATTAAGCTTAGTCGCATTACTTTTCACTATCGTTGCAATGTTTAGTCTTAAAGGGGCTGATGTAGTAAGCCTGCCGATGGATGTGCTACGTATTGCGATTCCATTGACGATTTACTTTGTGGTGATGTTCTTTATTAGCTTCTTTATGAGTAAGTCGATGGGAAATAATTATCCACGAACAACGGCGATATCTTTTACGGCTGCTGGGAATAATTTTGAGTTGGCCCTTGCTGTTGCCATTGCAACATTTGGCTTGGCTTCGCCTGTGGCGTTCACAACAGTCATAGGCCCTTTGGTTGAAGTACCTGTGCTGATTGCATTAGTTTCCGTTTCGCTTTGGTTAAAGAAGAAGTATTTTGCACATGAACACAATTGATTCTAATCTGCCAAATTTGGATGTAGCGCTTCTAGCAAAACCTGCATTTAAACAAATTCAGGCGGTAGAGCTTGATCATCCACCTCGTATTTTATTGCTTTATGGTTCTAATCGAGAGAGATCATACAGTCGTTTGGCTGTGTTGGAAGCCGGACGTATTTTGCAATATCTAGGTGCTGAAGTGAAAATCTTTCACCCGAAAGGATTGCCATTGCCTGAAGATGCAGATTTAGAACATCCAAAAGTCAAAGAGTTACATGAATTATTGGCGTGGTCTGAAGGCATGGTGTGGTGTTCGCCAGAACGTCATGGTTCGATGAGTTCAATTTTTAAATCACAAATCGATTGGATTCCTTTGGCTGGCGGTGCAATTCGTGCAACGCAAGGAAAGACCTTGGCACTCATGCAGGTGAGTGGTGGTTCGCAGTCGTTTAATAGCGTGAATCAAATGCGTATTTTAGGACGTTGGATGCGGATGATTACCATCCCAAATCAGTCGTCAATTCCAAAAGCATTTTTAGAGTTTGAGGAGGATGGACGAATGAAACCATCTTCTTATTACGATCGAATCGTTGATGTGATGGAAGAGCTGTATAAATTTACTTTGTTGACGCGTGGGCAAAGCCAGTATTTTACAGATCGCTATTCGGAGCGCAAAGAATCCGCTGAGGAATTGTCCAAGCGTGTCAATCAGCGTAGTTTGTAAATATCACGGTGAATGGTTCAATGATGATTATTGAGCCATTTTTAAAAAAGCGGAAATCTTAAGTTAGGATTTCCGCTTTTATTTTGTATTTCTCAGCGTTAGAGCTTTTCTCTGACCCAGCCATAAGCTGCTGCAAATGGCAGTGCAGTTCTCGCCAAATAAGGCACATGCCATAAGCCGCCGTGATTAGCATTTTCCATGATCAGTTCGAGTGGATGGTCGAGTGGTCTTTCTGGATTTGCGGCACTTTCAGGATTATTTAAATCATGTATCCACAATGCAGCCATGATTGCATTGGTTGTTTCAGGACTAAATGTTTCCACATTAAATAAATCAGCGCCTGAAAAAGCAGCCTTCAGAATAGGATTCTTCGTGACGGAATGGGTTGTCGTTGATGGTGCGATATTAATCACCGCCTTTTGACCACGGGCACGCGCAGTAATTGCAAACCATTGTTGTAATCTTTTCGCAAGGGCATAGTTCGGTCCTTGCTCGATCACCATACAATCTGATATTCCGTATTGTTGCCCGTTATCAGAGGCAATTAATTGTTCTGAATTGGCTTTAAAGAAATTTGTGAGAGAAATTTTGTGAATAGATTTGGTCAGGACTTTCTCAAGCAAAGAGCGTTGTTTAACTTTTTGCTCAATTGATTGCACCACCGATTTTGGAATCGCATAGATATCTGTTGGGGTCAGCATAAACATGATACTGCTATCTGGTTTTTGCTGGCTTACCTGTTCCATGATACTAATCATGGCGATAGATACACGAACATGCTTTTCACCATCTAAATAGGCGATACCCGCGAGGTCTAGTGTTTCACTAAATGTATTTAGCCAGTTGGCAACTTCTGGGGTTTGGGTGAGCAAATTTGCCCCTAGCGCTTGTCCGCCATCGACAGTTTGGGTTTGTGGTGCAATTAAGGTTGCATTACCTTGTTTCATCACATTGGTGATTTTTTCCCAAATCGCAGTTTGTGGTAGATCAATTGCGATGATATTCGCACGCCATTTTGCTAGCCAACTTAAAGGACCTGCTTCTGAACCCGCACCAAACAGCACCATTGTCCGTTTAGATAAATCAAACCATTCAGGATGTTGTTGCAATACACGTAAAGCCTGAGCATGGCTTGGTTCGATAACTTGTTGCTTTTCCCATAAATCAATTTGTTTTAATAGTTCAGCACCTTGTAATTTTTTCCCATGATAAGGAATGTACCAAGGTTCTACTTCGGGATTGCCACTACCTTGTAAGATAAAGTTTTGAAAAGGCTGTTCTTTGATATTTTGCATTGCATGACTTAATGCATCGCTGTTGCCATCACGATGGAAGCTAAATAATGCTTTGGCTGTATCCAGTCCATGTTGTGCAATTCGAGTCGGATTCTGAACAGACTGAATTCCTGCTTCAACCAATTCCTGAAAATAGACAGGATAGTTTTTGCGCCAGTTTTTTTCTGCAATCAGTTTTGATACATAAGGTGAATCTACACTTCGTAGTGCTGAGGTCAGAATTTGTTTAGCAGTGTGAGTTGTACTTGGTGTTTTCTTTCCTGATGGAATTGGAAACTGTATACCATGATGATCAGATTGTGTTTTCTTGCTCAATTCATTACTCCACTGCATTTTCTATTCGTCATGTTCTACATCTTAGTAATTTGCAGGGAGAAAGGAGATGGCAAAAAGTTTATTAATCTCGCTAAACTGATATTTAATTGAAACTAGATATAAATTCCCTTTGTGTAAAAGCTAAATGCCTAATCAATCGTATTAGGCATTTAACAAATGGCATTTGATTAGTTTGCTGTATCTAAGCTTGAGCTTGATACTCATTAATTACTTCAAGCGCTGCTCGGAAGGCCTCTTGAGTTGCTGGCGCACCACAATAAGGTAAGCTATGTAACAGTACTTCCTGAATTTCCTCAACACTCGCACCGTTGTTTAATGCGCCACGAATATGACCTTTCAACTCAGTTGGGCTTTTCAACGCCGTTAAAAATGCAATGGTGATGAGAGAGCGATATTTACGTGGTAATACACCTTCACGTTGCCATGTAGAACCCCAAGCATGTTCATTGATCCAGTCTTGTAAGGGCTGGGTAAACGGAACAGTATTGTCTTGTGCTCGTTTTACGAATGTCTCGCCCATAACTTCGGTACGTACTTTCAATCCATTTTCATAATCTTGTTGTGACATCATTTTTCTCGTATAGGTTAAAGGGAAGTCGTTTATAAACTGTGCTTTATAGTATCAAATGATTGTATTAGCGAAAGAGGTGGATCTGACTGAGGTGTTTTTATTGAATTGAAAGATTAAGTAATAGTGATTATTCAATCAATTTCTACTAAAAGGTGAATAAGTAGAAGGTATGATTAATTAATCAAATTTTATAACTCGTAATGATTTAGTTGCTAAATAATGTAGTTTAGTGTTTTTTGAATTTTAAGTTGTTTTGCAAAATCAACTTAAAGTCATATTTTGGTTTACTATTAAGTGAGTTGGCGTTTGATAGAAATTTAGATTTAAGCGTTGGTAAAAGGTTATTTAGGGTGGTTAGGATGACTACTGATCTTCTAAACAAAATTGATGTAAATAGTCCGAGTAAGGTACTTGTTGGTCTCGTAAATCATTTTTTAGAACATGCTAGTTTTTTTGGTATAAATAGACAAGAGCTATTGCTTCTGGGAGGTCTAACAGAAGAGCAATTAGGAGATTCAAATCAATGTATCCCGCTTCATTATTTTGAAAGGGTTGTGACCTATACTTATCATGCCTGTAAAGACCCCTTAATTGCTTTAAGCTTTTTTGAAAAAATGGATTCTACTGCTTATGGTGTATTAGGGCATTTAGTACCTTTAGCTTCAAACTTGAATAAAGCAATAGAAACATTAAGGGAATTTCAACCACTTATTGGTTGCATTGGTGATATTTCTCTACAAATACAAACTGATGTTGTTTATTGGAAATGGAAATGTAGATCCAATGATCCAATCTTTTGTCGCTGTGCCAATGAATATAATTTGCTATGGTGGCTTAGTTTAATTCGTTTAGTCAGAAATGAAGATTTCTCTATTCTTCAGGCTGTTCATTTCACACATTCGTTGGCTAAACCTGAATTACAGACCTATTATAATAGTTTTTTCGGATGTCCCGTCTATTTCGATCAAGAAGAAACAGCTTTGTTATTGTTATCAAAGTCTTTGACAATGACATTGAAAACGGGAAATGCGGGATTGTATGACAGTGTTCGATTATTTGCTTCAAAATTATTAGAACAACAGCAAGTTGAGCAAACTTTTGTTCAACAAGTCAAAGCACAAGTTTATTTATTACTACATCAAAATAGATTGTCTCGTGAAAATGTTGCTGAACAATTAGGTGTTAATGTCAGGACTCTAAGTCGAAAGTTACAGCTTGAAGATAGTTCATACAGTAAACTACTTGATGAGGTTCGTTTTGAATTAGCAGTTAAATATTTGGAGTGTTATCAGCACCCTGTCTTATTTATTTCTAAAGCATTGGGTTTTTATACCAGCCATTCTTTTATTTCTTGGTTCAAATTAAAAACCTCTCTAACACCAACCCAATATCGAAAGAAAGCAAAATCACAAGTGCTTTAAGGCCAAGTTTAACTATGCTTGAGCATATGTTGTTAGTTTGTCCTATATTAGAAATAAGATGACTCAGAAGCGTTATTTCTCAACAATGAATTGATTATAGCATTTAAAGAATAAATCACTTAATTATCAAAAGTGTCAAGTTACCAACAGTCGTTAATTGAATTGTTACTAGGACTGACTTAATTTTCGATCATGAGATAAGTAGTTGGTTTGTTATATATATGGATGTTTTACTCAAAAAATTACGACATGAATCGGTATGTTTAGGCGTACAAAGATGTGGTGAGGTTGAGTAAATAAAGGGAATAGATATGAAAATAAAACAGATTTATCGGCAGTCTTTAAGTTTGATTGTACTTGCATTATCAGTGACAGGTTGTGGAAATGATAGTAATAAAGTTGCAGTCAGTCCACCTGAGGTTGGAGGTAGTTGTCAAAGTATTATGGACGAAACGCAATTTGCTGACGCTAAAGCCTTAGAAAAATTAGTACAAGTAGGTCCAGATTTAGCACAATTACGTACAACAGGAAGCTTTGCTCACCAACAGCTAATCAATTGGATTGAGCTCGAAGCAAAAAAAATACCAGATATGCAGCTCAAATCTGATCAATATGAGATTGAACGTTGGCAGCCTATGGTTGACGCCGAAAATGGTAAGGGGCGAAGCTTATCACGCTCAGGACAGTTATCTGTGAATGGTAAAGAAATTGCTATTGCGGGGGCTGTACCTTACTCATTGAGTACAACTTTAAATGGTCGCACTGGCTCATTGGTTTTCCTTGCTAGTAATCAACCCATTACGGCTGAATATAAAGATAAAATTATTGTACGTTCAATTCCAACACCACAAGATCCTATATATGCCAACATGGTCGCTCCACCTTATGCATTCTTATTTCAGTTCGCAAAGTATTTAAGTCCATTGCTTAGTGATCTTAAAACGTTACGATATGACAAACCTTTTTTAGCTGGTGAGTTAATTAATCAGGATTTGATTGCTGCTGGAAAAGTTGGTGCAGCTGGTGTGATTCTCGGTTTTGATGTGCCCAAGGATCAGATAAAAGACTATTTTGATCCACATAACGGATTGCATTATCGACTTCCAGCTGTCTTTTTAGGAGTTGATGAGTTTGCAGAAGTAAAAGCGTTGGCAATGGGTAATGCACAAGCAAAAATTGTGGTGCAAGCAGAAAGAGATACTGCAACAACTCGAAATTTGATTGCTACTTTACCTGGCTTGAGTAATGAAAAAATAGTATTCGTTGCAAACACAGATGGTAATACTTGGGTCCAAGAAAATGGTGTCGGTGGCATGATCGCATTGGCGCAATATTTTGCAAAATTGCCTTTAAAATGCCGCCCGAAAACCTATGAGTTTGCATTTAATACGGCTCATTTGCATATGTCTAAAGAAGGTACATTTAGATATATGAAGCAACTTGATCAAGAATACAAGGACGGTAAAGTCAGCTTTGTTTTTGCAGTAGAGCATTTGGGTACACGTGAAATCGTTGCTAAACAAAGAACAGATGGTGGGGTTGGAAGAACTTTAGAGTTTACTGGTAGAGCAGAACCTCAAGCTTGGTTTGTGCCTGAAGATCATCTTCTGATGCAAAAAGTTGCTATCCAAGCAGCAGAAAGACGTAAGTTACCTTCAGTAATGATATCTACTGGGCAAGATATACCTAATCCGCAACGCTCGCCAAAACAATGTAGCTTTGGAGGAATTGGAAATGCATCTCATCAAAACTTAATTCCTACGATGGCTACGATCTCTGGACCATGGTCACTTTGGGCTCCTTCATTTGGAAAAGAGGCCGTTGATTTTAATTTGATGAGAGATCAATTATTAGCGATCGGAGATGCTGTTTTAGCTTTGCAAAATCATACTAAAATTGAAATTGATGGGCCTTATACAGCATGGAGAGCAGCAAGAGAGCAAGGAAAATTGGTATGTTCACATTCAATTAATATGGATATTGAGGACGCACCAAGTGATCTAGATTGATGTAAGGATATGGTTACTTATTATCAATAGGTTTGGTTAAATATCTCTCTTATTTATGGCTTCTTCAGCAATATAATCTTCAAACGAAGAAGCCTGTACCTAATACTTATCGTAAAACGAATTAGCCCTCTTATAACTGAGCTTTAATTAATTGAGGGAATATTTGGAATTTCTGTTGATGTAGAAAACCTTGCTTAGGAGTCTTTATATGATAATACCGATAATGTTTAATCAGTATTTAACTGATCTAACGTCAATAGATTATCTAGCTCGAATGATATCGAGTACGGTCTGTCATTTAGATTGGAATTAATGAATAAGGCATCATAGTTCAGTGTGCCTAATTTGCGCTGTAAGCGTTGTTTTGTTTCATTTGATGTCGTAAAAATCTCTAATACAATGATTAAGTTCTCGGGATCAATCGTAAATTTGATAGAAGCATTTCCACTTGTTGCTTGTTTTAAAACATCCTCTTCAATAAGCAAATTCAATTTATTTCTTAATTCGACTAAGTATTTGCTTTCTTCTACATTCGGTTCAAAAATTGCTGCTTTATTGATGAGCTCCTCATATTTTTGATCATTTATTTTGTCAGTTAAAATTTCAACTTTATACAAATGATTAACTTGATCAGTGTTTGGATCTTCATTTTCCAAAAGACCCTCGAGTTGAGCAATTGAATGCTCATCAATGGGTCTTATATTTTTACGGTATTCATCAGCAATGATCTTTGCATCTTTGACTGCTTTTTCAGCTCGATATCGTGCTTCAGCGAGGGGATCATTGTCTAATTGTTTGGTTAATTCCTTCGTGTCAGAATCCATCAAGTCCGATGGATTTTCATTTAGTGTGTGATCAACTGTATTGTCTTTTGGTTCAGCGTTGGTTTGATTTATCTTGTCTGTACGACTAGCAGAAACGATATTTTCTTTATGACTTTGAGATGCTTGAGGGAGTGGGATTAAAACTACTTTCATTTCTTTGGGAGTGTCTATTTTTATATAAAGTGCTGATTTTAATATGAATGATAGTAATAGGGCATGAACCAGTATGCTAAAGAGAAACGAACGCTGTGAAATGTTGATTTGTTTTTGAATCCACATGATGTTCTCCTCCTTAGCATTTATTGCACCGATCAGAATAAATAACGTAAGGTCATTCTGAGGTTTCTTCCCTCAGTTGGGTGAATATGCTTGTCATAAATACCCTCACGGTCGCTCGTATTTGGTGAGCATGCTGAATCACTGAGATCTTGGCGAATACATGATGCATAGTAATATTCGATATCATTGGTTTTTTGGTCAAATACATTGAATAGTTCGAGTTGTGCTAGGAAGTTTTTATTAAACTGATAGCTGCCTTGCAAGTTGACCAAGGTTGATGAACTTGAACGAACTGAATTATCTTCAATCAGAGGGCGTGAGCCAAAGTAACGTAGACGACCGCCAAAATTTAATTGATCATTTAGTTTATAAGTAAATCCAGCGGCTATCGTTTTTTCTATCGCACCAGGAATGTGATCTCCTTCAGCGCTTTTATTTTTAAACCTTGCTTTTGACCAAGCGACATCTAGATCGATTATCCAAGCATCTGTTGGTTGATAGAATTGTGAAATCTCAATACCTTGTCGTTTACTCGGTCGACTGGCTTCTGTTGTACCTGCATCGCCGATAAAAACCAGCTCTGAATCGGAATCGAGTTGCCATAAAGCGATGGTTGATGTGAGTTCGGGTATAATTTTTGCTCTTAATCCTAATTCGGAGTTGATGGTTCTTACTAATGGTGAAACGGGAAGAGTAGGGCTTAAATAGTTACTATCTCGAGGGTCAATGTTTAGGCGAGTTGTTGTTCCTCTTGCATCATTGCTATGAAAGCCATAGGCATAATTAATGTAATACTCAATATTATCCCATGGCCCTAAGATGATGCTCATTTTAGGACTGAAAATATGATCAGTTTTATGACCACTATTTTCTTTATTATCAGAATTTACATCGAAAGAGTAGAAGTCGCCACGAACGCCTAAAATCGTTTTTAACCAAGGTTGCCATGTCGTTTGATTTTGTCCCCATAAGCCAATAGACCATTGGCGAACATCATCATTTCTGATGGTATTGAAACGCTGCCGATTTTCTGTTTGGTAAAGACCTAGGTTATTAATATAATCATATCTTACAGATGTTCCAAATGAGTTCAAAAGCTCTTTATTTGATAACTCACTCAATAAGCCTTTTTGAAATTTAAGCCCAAGCATGGTTCGCTCTTCTGCCTGTTCAAACTGATCACCACGGATAGGATCATTTAGAAAATAACTAAAATCAGAAAACAGATTTAACTTGTTGTATATGGCATAAGAGGAAAGTGTAGAGTACTTGGTTTTTTCATAATTTTTAGCGTTATACCAAAGCGCAGTACGAGAAGATTTACCCCCATCACTGTTATTTAAGCTATCAAAACGATTAAGTTCGCCATTTTGAATAAGCCGTTCTGGAATTTGATCAGTCGCATCCCATCGTGCTTGATAATGTTGGAAACCGATTGATTGATTTTTATTATGATCACCCGTGAAATATTTTAAGAATACATTTTGTTTTGAGAGATTTTCAGGATTGATCCATGGTCCGTCACTGTTGATATTTTCAACTGCACCAATTAATTCCCCATCACTAAGAACTAAGTTTCCAACGGCTAAAAATCTAAGTAAATTGTGATTACCTATAGTTATTTGTGCATAAGGGTTATCTAGAGAATGGATACTCGAAATTTTTGCTGTACCTGCTGATGTAAAATCACCATCATCAATCGACACAGCTCCTTTGTGATATTGAATGGATTCAATCAGTTCTGGAATTAGAAAGTTTAAGTCTGTGTAACCTTGACCATGTGCGTGACTCACCATATTAATTGGTTGCTCATCAAACGATGTGGCAAAGTCAGTTCCATGATCTAAGTTAAATCCCCTTAAAAAGTATTGATTTGCCTTACCACTACCACTGTGCTGAGTCACAATAACCCCGGGAATCGTCTCAAGAACCTCTGCTGGACGTGATAAAGGTCGAGTTTCAATTTGTTCTTTTGATATTGTTCCTTGAGATGAAGTAAATGCCACGCCAAAGGAACTATCAGCATTTGATGATGCTGTGATTTTAATAGTTGGAAGCGTTGATGTCAGTTCACCGCCAGCATGCGTTATTTGGCTCAAATAGAAATGACTACTACTGATCAACAAACAATACAAAATTCTTTTTTTCATTTTTATTCCATATATTTTATAAATTGTCTTTATTTCTAGAACATGAAAATACGATAAGTTTATGCTTTCAGTTATTTATCGAATTTAGATTCATAGTTGCTTTAACATCTGTTTTAATTTTTGAATATAGGTGGGATTTTGATAGCCTGTTGCATCGCTCCAATTTAATAATTTTTCCGTGCTTGCACGATTGTTGCTGGCGAGAGCAAGGGCCGCATAGACTTCGAAATCATCATTTTCTTTTTGCATATTCCAGTTTTTTGCCGCGATATCTAAGCCTTCATCATATTTTTTGGAGATCCACAAATATTGAGCTTGTTCTCTGAGATGAATGTGATCCTTATGATCAAGCAAGTTTTGAACGCGTTCAGTCAGTTCATGGAGATCATTTTTTGCAAGTGGATCATTCAGTTTTTGTTTGCTTAGGATGATTCGATACAATGCACCATCGTGATAACGATAAGGCGTGAGAATTTTGATTGCGGTTTGATATTCTTGTTGAGCAATATACCAATTAGATTTGGCGAGTGTATTGGGTAAATTATCTACAGTAAGTAGTTGAAGCGATTGGCTAGCGAGAGTTTGATCATTAAACCGAGTGGCTACTTCAAGCATGATATTGCCTAACCACTGTTGGTCATTTTTATTCAGTCGTTGCGCTAACTGAAGAAGTTCATCGATTCTCGGTTGGATGTCAGTAATATTCTTTGTCATGGCGTCGACTTGTAGCTGACAACCAACTTGATAAAGTTTTACATCTTGTTGATTTAATTGATTACATAATTTTAGAGATTGATTAAATTGCCCTTGTAATCTGTAGATGTTTGCAAGCTGCAAAATAGCATCGTAATTTTTAGGATCTTTTGTAAGAATTGTATTTAATATCGTTTCTGCACGACTAAACTCATGGTTTGCTTGTGCAAGCCGAGTTTGCAGCAATTGATTTTCAATGTCAGAAGGGTTGTGACTTGATTTCATAAGCTCTTCAGCTTGCTCTAAAAAAGCGCCATCACCTTTTGAATATGCTTTTTCTAGCAGCACATTAACAATCTGATTTCTAAGTTCATCGTTGTGATTATTTTTCAATAATACAGAATAATTTGAATCTTCTGATGTGTCCGATGCGTGTTCATGATGATGCTTTGGATGAGCTAAAGCCGTGCTCAAGTAAAATACCGCAATCGTGGAAATGGTTAGTTGGCGAATTAACATTTATAACTCCCATAAAGACCCTTAGCAAAAGATTGCCAAGGGCCTTCATCTTAAAATTTCACTGAAACAGGCTCTGCTTTGTTATCTATAGGAGATTCTGAAATCTCAGCAAGACTTTTAGGTTCAGCCTGTTCAAAGTTTCTTTGAGGTTGATTGGTCAATGACAACGTCTCTTTTAGTACGGGGTCATTTTTAGATTGGTTGTTATTATTCGGCTTGGAATTATTATCATCACCGCCACATCCACTTAATCCGATACCAACCATGAACAACAAAATAAATTTTCTCATGGTGACTACTCCTCATTATTTACTAACTGTATTGAATGGAGAGCCAGCGACTGGAGTATTTAAGTAGGGGAATGTTGTGCCAAACTGTTGAGGTGATTGTAATGCGCCATCTGTAAAGCCAATGCCTCCGGCTTTAGCATCAGTTGCTTTACAGCCAACCGCAGTATTTACCCCATCAATTGTGCAAAGTAATCCCATTGCAACTCTCAGTTCGATATCCACGACATCATCGCCAGGTCGACGACCATTTGGGAATCCAGCCGCATCGCCACCAATAACACCCAATCGATTTTGTTGATCTTTTGCAGCAGCACCAATCGCTGTATTCAGACGTAGCATCTCAGATGCTTTGACATTCTTCGGTTGGTTTAAGCCAGGAATGCCGAGCAGGAATGCATTAACTAAATCTGTTCTTGGGAAATTTGTTGGCGCAACAACAGCACCACCTGTTGCATCTTTAAATAGAACTTCTATGAGGGTTGGTAGAGTAGGATTGGTTACATAGTCTGCAAATTGGCCATCATTTACAGGCTTACTCGCATTGAATTTATCTTTATCTTTAAGACCAATCACGACTTCATTGACCAAAGGCATACCTAAACGTGAAACTTGTGTCCAAGCGCCACCAACTTTGCTTGCACTGGTGAGATTGCTTTCAGGATTTGGGTTCAACAAGGTGGCTTGAGGCAGACTTGCCGTGGTCCAAGCTCCGATGACTGTGTCGTTAGATGCGACTAAACAAGATTGAGGGACTTCCAAAGCAATTGTTGTGACATTTTTATTAGCAATGGTATTCAATCCTTGATCTTCTGCATTTACTCCCGAAGGTGCGAGTTGAGTCGCAGGAATTTTAATATTTACCAGATCAAAGACCTCACCTAAGTTAACGGCAAAAGGATCTTGGCGTTGACCGACAAAAACTTTACCCGAGCCACAACTTCCAAAGTTAATGTTTTGAACAAAGCTGTTGGCATAGCTTTGATAGTTTGGAATTGATTTTGCACCAACGTTATCGAATGGTTTTTTGAAAGAGCCGAGAACGCTTCGATCTCCTTTGCGGCGATCACCTTTGATCATTGTAACGGTGTATGTTTCAGCGGTATTTTGTGCTGAACTACTATCATTGGTAATTTTTCCAATATTTGATAATGGAACCGAGATATTTTTACCACCAACAGGTACTTGTAAGTCTTTTAACTCCTGATCAAATTTAAATTGGAAAGTGATGTCTTCTTGTGCATCACCATTATTATCGATATGTATCTCATACAAGGCTTTTGGATCTAATGAAAAGTAATTAGGCCCTCCGTAAGCATCTTGTAGGGGTTGATAGTTGGCGAGTATGGTCACGAAATTACTACGGTTAGGTTCGTAACTTTTGAACATATAGAAATCGGTTGCATCGACTTTTGGCATTTTAGTGATTGATGGTGCTTCACGATGACTGGAAGCAGACGCGGCTACACTAAAACTACTCAGCATAATTGCTAGAAGTAGACGAGAGTCCATTTTGTATCTCCTTGATATTTTTAAATCTTTGTAGTTTCATTTTTTGTTCTTAGCCTTATAGTTTTCTTGAGTTGCTTGATCAAAATAAGACTCTGATTATTTATACGGCTTAAAGAGTGAAGTTTTTGTGATCGACTTCAAAGAATTGATTTTGAGCGTGGTTATATTGAATTGCTTTAAAAGCTTAAAAATATTTATGTGTCCTAGAAGCGTTGCGTAACAATTACATCTGATTGAACGCTAATTTGTCTTCGCACATGTCTTACTTTGTGGATAAATCAAGACATATCAACAATCACAAACCTATCTGAGAAATCTGCTACAATTGCGCCAATTTCAAATTCTTTCGCATGCCATCTTTCTTTGTCTCGATTTACAAAGATACGTGGGTGCACAAAATTGTAGATTTTCTCATGAGTTTTAAAGACGAATTAGCGGCACAGGTTGCCCAACGACGCACTTTTGCGATCATTTCCCACCCAAATATTTGATATCTATTCAAGCCCATTCAACCTATTTCAAATATGATAATAAAAGCATTGTAAGTACTGTAAAAATATAAAAATATTGATATTATTTATCTGGTATATCTTTCAACCCCATTCAATAGATTTCAAGTCTAGTCAGTATGTTTGTGTACATATGTGTGTACATATTTTCTAGAATTTTCTATTTGAAAAAAATATGTACACAGGTGGTGTAAAATGCCTTTAACAGATACGTGGCTTAAGAAGAATCTAGATCGTGAACGTTCAGCAATACATACGGAGCCTGATCAAGATGGATTGAGCGTTCGTGTTTCTCAAAAAGGAAAGCTCACTTTCCAGATGCGTTTTCGATATAACGATAAGCAAGCTCGTTTAGACTTGGGAACCTATCCAAATATGAGCCTTAAAGAAGCTCGTATTGAATTGCAGAAAATGAAAGCAATTTTAGAAAAGGGACATGACCCACGTATTCATAAAAAAGTAGAGATTCACAAGATCACAGAGGCTATAACTTTTGAAGCGTTATTTCGTGAGTGGCATGCGAAATATAGTATTCCAAACAAAAAAAATGCAGATCAATATTTAAGATCATTTGAACTATATGTTTTTCCTAAGTTTGGGGGAATGCCTGCCGAGCAAATTACATTACACATGTGGCTAGATTTGTTAGAGGAGCAATTCAAGCAATCTCCATCAATTACTGATCGTATTCTTACAAATACTAAGCAGTGCTTGGACTGGGGCGTTAATCGAAAGTTAATTGAGCAAAACCCTATACGACACATCACTGGAAAGCGTGACTTAAATATTAAGAAGAATAAAACGAATCGAGTGTTAAGAGATGATGAGTTATCTTTAATTTTTAAAATTTGTGAAGAATCGAGAACATCCCTAAGGAATGTTTTATTTCTCAAGTTATGTTTGTTTTATGGTAATCGATATAGTGAGTTGAGGCTTGCACGGAAATCAGATTTTGATTTTAGAAAAAATACATGGACAGTACCGTATGAAAATCATAAGACAGGAGAAAGTAAAGGGGATATTGTCCGACCTATTATTGATGAAATTAAACCGTGGCTTCAGTCTGCAATTGATTTGAGTAATTCTGAGTACATTTTCCCACATGAAAATGGCAAAGAGCCAATGGGGCGTAGTGGGCCAACAGATACCCCTTATAACTTCATGCAATTTGCAAGGAAGAATTATAAAATTGAAATGGATCATTGGTCTATGCATGATTTACGGCGTACAGCAAGGACAAATTTCAGTGCGTTTACAAGTAGGGATGTTGCGGAACTGATGGTTGGTCATGTGATGCCTGGGGAACAGGGGACATATGACTATTATGATTATCAAAAAGAGATGTCGAAGGCTTATAAAAAATGGTGGAAAAAATTAAGTAATCTGTCTAGCTAGACAGATTACTCATTTGGTTGTTATTGAAATATTTGATTAGCCATTCGTTAAACGTTTCTTCATCCCAAAGGCTAGTAGAGCCAGCGCATTTCTTAATAGGTTGAGGCATTGGTTGCTCGAACATTTTTTGATTAGGTTGTTGGTAACGCCATAAAGTAGATGCAGAGCAATTTTTGAGTTTGTGGCGAATTTCTTTAGATGTTAAGTATTTCATACCTCTATTCCTTTTGAAAAAATAGCTATATAAAGATCTGATTTTTAACCTGAAATGGTTAAGTATCTCTCTTGTTTATTGATTACCTAACTATAGAATTTAAAAAAAATAAAAAGTAGAGTGATGCTTATATAATATATAATTTGCGTATCATACTATTTAGTTTGCTGATATTTAAAGGATTATTTTTTGTGAGTTTTGACATTGTTTCAGATCTGAATGATTTAGAGCAAGAAATGCTTATTACATTTAAGTATTGGTATGATTGTGATTTTGAGGCGGATATTACACATCCTTCATATGTAGCAGCTAGAGATAACATCATATTGAGAATGCAGCAAAATGATTTCTTAAGGAATCCACTTAGAGTGACAGTAATCCCGCAGTTTTCAAATAACCCTAGATTTAAACCGAATCAAATATATGATTTTTTTATAAAAATAGATTTACTGAAAAGTGAAAGAAGTAGTTTATCTTCAAGAACTTGTAAGCAACGGTTTTCCGAAATTTTAATGGCATATGTAGATACAATGGGGGCTTACTATTATTGTCATAACATTAGATTAGCAAGAAAAGTGAGTGCGATTCGTGCAGTTAGGGCGCGTTATGATAAAAAACTATTACCTAGGCGTGAAATTTTATACAGTGTTTTACGTGAGCAATGTGCTTTAAATGGGCGTAAATGGAAGAGCTTGAATCAGGCTGTAACTTCAATAACTCCTACATTGATAAAAGAATTTGAAAAATTTGATGTTGACTGGGTGAAAGCATTAATTAAGGAAAAAGAAGAACAATTAAGGGAGGTAATAAGCGATGGACATAAGCATCGTAAGGTATTATCCGACAAAAAGGTAAAGCAAGTAAAAGAATTGCAAGAAGAAATTAAAAATTTAACAAGCATTCTAAATTCGGAAAAGCCATCGGCCGCATTAAAGAATTTTGGCTACAATATGCCATATAACAATACTGACTACATGGAGGAAACAATTATCCACGAGTTGAGGAAAAATCACGATTTATTGAAAGAAATTTTAATCAAAAAAAATGAAAGTTAAATGAGCGAGAATCATATTTTTACTTTTACACCCAATTATTCCCTCATATAGATCAGGGTAGAGCGACACTTATTATAGTACTGTCTTTATTAGATAGTTATCAGATTCTGCAACCCTAACTCCCCCGCATAAAGCTCAATGAATTCATCTTGTATTTTTTAAGTATCACTAGCAGTAGCCTGTTTAACTTTGCAGGGCTAAGAGGATTTTGCCCTAAAAAAAACTTCAAGCGACATTTAAAAATTAAACAGTTGTACTCAAATTTTGGGGTTAATGATCTCTTTGATTCATTGAATAACAACTGTAAATATCATGATTTTTAATGTATAGATTATGATTATTATGATAAAAAGTGCTGAATAACATTTTGATCAAAATTCAGTAAGTACCGTACATAGAAGGTTTCAATGAGAATAAGTCCTAATTTACCTAAAATTTTAAAAGAAGAAATGTATAATTTGCTTAAGATGAGGTATAGAGCGACTTATGATGAGATTAAGCAAGAAGGTCGAGGTCAAAATTTTCTAATTTTCAGAGAGTCAATAGATGTCATTCAGCTCTATGATAGATGGCTAGAAAATATTAAGAATGATAATGAATGGGGAAAAAAAGCATTTGAAAAAATGGACTTCAATAGCAGAGAAAATTTCTTAAAAGTTGTTGGTTCTTTGCAGTATGCATCTGGATTATTGCCTGAATGGCATGGATTGGAGATACCCGCATTTAGAAAATTTGTACAATATTTGGGGGAATCTGAAGTTCAAGGTAAATTGGATCAAAAGACAAATGTTGTCATGAGGTTTAACGAAATTTTTCAACTAAATAAATTTTGTCTTAACAACTCTTTGGATTTTAGTTCCATTCCTCGTGAAGATTTGGCACAGGCTTATTTTTCGATATCTGAATATTTAAAACCCAAAATAAGAACTGATGATACGGTTAAAGAAACCTTTGCTTTGTCAGATGAAGAAGAGAATTATTTTCAGTATTTTAATGATACGTTAGATCGATATGGGCAAGTATTCATCATGTGCTTGGACATTAAGCTATATGCACCTTCCAATGATTGTTCAGACAGTTATACGAGCTTATTCAAAGCACTTAACGATAAAATCAATGCTGTATACCAATTGATTGATCAAATTGAGAATTTACAAAGTTACTTATTAAAGCTGGAACCGATGCAAGAAGCTGGTTTAAATTTGCACTGCATATTGATGTTTAATTGTAGACATGCAAATTTCTCAGAAGACGGGATCATGTCTCAGTTAGATAAGAAAATGAAAAGCCAAGTTGGCCTGTCTGCTGGGAGTTACTCCCTGACAAATTGGAATAATTACCTTAGTAAATATCGTGCTCACAATGCCGTAGGTTTAATAAAAAAGAACAATATCCCATCACGCTTTAATTGTTGGTATTGGGTTTACAGTTATTTTTTTTCAGTAAACCAAGTAATAGGATTGAACATAGAAGGCCTTGACAATAATGATTATGTATTTAAGAAATGTTCTATTAGCGACTTAATTCCTGATGGTAAATCGCAGCAAAAGGATGCAACAAAACAGATCACATTTGATGAACTTTTAATGCTTTCTAAAAGTAAAAAAAGCTTTGATTGCAAGCATCTTTCTCTAATCGCCTACAATTATCTCCATAAAGTTGATTTGATGGATTTACCTCATGCTTTACTTCCTATAAGGCATAAGGATAAAACCCCATGCGGCAGTCTAATTTATTTGGTAGAGCTTTTTTGCGAAACTTTGAAAACGGTTCCACCAAAATTATTCAATATAGTGACAATGCTAGCAATTTCGAATAAAAGCCGCTCACCTAAATTTTATGGTGATAGTCTGACTCGATTAGGGCGTATTTGGTTTAGTCTTTTTAATCAATTAAAAAATGAAGATTTTCCTTTTTTTGAAAGAACAACATCTGGCTTTGATTCACAAAATTTAACTGATTTTAGTAATTTCTTTTTTTTCTATAAGAAGGAATTATTGAGTTTGAATTCTCAACTAATAAGTCCTGAAATAATTCAAGAGTATGAAGAGAGATTAAACAGTTTTAAGGCAAGTCTGAATGTGAATACTTATAACAAGCAGCTTAAAGGGTTAGATAAGTCATTTGAAAAGTTGTCAGAATATGCTGATTACCTTTTAGAAAAGGACGTGGTTGTTCATCGATTGCATCTTACATTTGATTGTCTGCATGGTGGTAAGTTTAGCAAAAAAGAGCAATCGGCAATTTTGACAGAGTTCCTTCGTGTAGGGCGCTCAACTCAACCTTTACGTTGGTTAAGGGGGTATATATTGCGTTGGGATGAAAAAGTATTTGGATTTAGGCAAGACAAAACGTTGTATGCAGACCTAACCTTGATTTTTAATTATGACTCAAAATTACAGACTATTGATATATGTGAAAGCTTAGATTTATTTTTGAAAAAATTTATCAAAGAACGTAATGATAAATATCGAAATTCAGAGGATTCATCCCATAGCGGTTCTCTTGCATTTATAAAAGCAGAGATTGCTTACCTTATAGAGCACAATGCTATTTTAGATGGAATTATCGAGCTTTCATCGAAGTCGTTAAAAATTGAGACTACAGATAAGGCGACTAGGGGAGCTTTTAAGGAAAAGTATTTACCATACATTTGTTACAAGAGCTTATTTCACCCAATTCAAGGTTGGGTGCCTAAAGAGAAAAGGCTAACACCAGGGCAAAAACCTAAAGCCAAGCATGTACTTGTTAAGAAAAATGACGATGAAAAATCATGATTGTTTGTGTGTTTTTCCATTGAAAGCGTAGCATAACTTTAGCTTTGTTGAAAATGATTAATTTTCTAACATTCTCTAGGGTAAACAGATTGAAATGTATCTATATTTCAATGAATCCTAGGGCATTTTTTTCTCTGGAAAACTGTAGTAGATACTATATATAGATTAATATATATAGATTAATACTATCTAAATGAAATATATAACTAAATTAGAAATATAAAAATATTCATATCACTCATCTGATGAGAACGTATCGGAACTGCTCATCATGAATATGAATCAAAATACACTGCATGAACCCAATCTCATTATTGAAATTGAATCCTTTACCAAGACAACTATTGAACAAGGTTTACAAAGAAATGATTTGCCTAGACTGATCAAGCTGTTGGATGACTTTGAGAGGATTTATTCTTGTAATCACAGCTATTCAGACTATCTTGGATTGTTTGACTTTATCACTGAATTTGAATTTCAAAACTTTAAAAAACTCAGAGATGGAAAGTATAGCTATGAGTCATTGTTGAAAGTAAGTGATCAGCTTCTAGATTATTTCAGTTGGCAATTTCAAGTGCATAAACCAAAAGTAGACAGTGATCTTCGTCAATATAAACATAGGGTTAAAAGAAGACTTGAGAGTCTTAAGAAGCATGTTGAAGATTTATTTAATCATTATAGTCGTAATCTAGTGGTTAGAGTGGATTTGAAGTATCGAGCTGATAGTCAGGACAGGGTTGATATTGAGATATTTAATAAGCATGTAAGAACACTACGTAATCGTATGGCAAACAAAGACAAGTGTTTTAGGAATCTAAAATTCAATGCTTGGTGTTTAGAACATGCGCCAGAAGGTAGTTATCATGTTCACTTGTTTTTGATCTATGATGGTTCTACATCTACTTATGACTGCAAATTAGCTCGATGGGTGGGTAGGGTTGATGTGTGCTGAGAAAACA
>NZ_AXCD01000023.1:0-82864 GCF_000475335.1 Acinetobacter sp. COS3 | reverse complement strand
GAAATTTGTCGTGTACAGAGAAAAAGCGAGTAAATCTTTACTCGCTTTTTATATTTAATGGCTGTAATTATGCAGAGCGAACTTCTTCGTCTTCATCATCCTCTGTTGAGTCCATGCCGAGCTCTTTTAGTTTGCGTGTCAAGGTGTTGCGCCCCCAACCTAAAAGCTCAGCGGCATGGCGTTTACGACCACGAGTCTGTTGTAAAGCTGCATTGATTAAAGTACGTTCAAACATCGGAGTGGCAATATCTAAAATTTTCATTTCGCCATTTTTTAATTTTTGAACAGCCCATTGACCAAGTAACTCATCCCAATGATGTACTGCAATTCGATCTACAATTGCTGCACTGTTTGGGGCTGCTGCTGAGGCATCATTATTAGTTTTTTGTAATGAAACTTGTTTCAGTTCAGCAGGTAAGTCTTCTGGATAAACTTCACGACCTGTGATCATGACAGTTAACCAGCGGCAGGTGTTTTCTAATTGGCGAACATTGCCCGGCCAAGGAAGTTGCTGCATGTAATCTGTCGTTTCGGTACGTAAGATTTTAGGGCTAACGCCTAACTCTTTACCTGCACGTGCCAAAAAGTGTTGCGCAAGCATTGGAATATCTTCGCTGCGGTGCGCAAGTTTAGGAATGTGAATACGAATCACGTTCAGACGATGATATAAGTCTTCACGGAAGCGTCCTTCATTGACTAGCTTTTCTAAATCTTGGTGTGTTGCAGCAACAATACGAACATCAACTTTGACTGGAATGTGCCCGCCAACACGATAAAACTCACCGTCTGCAAGCACACGTAGTAAACGAGTTTGAGTTTCGAATGGCATGTCACCAATTTCATCTAGAAATAATGTACCGCCATTGGCTTGTTCAAAACGCCCTTGGTGTTGTGTATTTGCTCCAGTAAAAGCACCTTTTTCATGCCCAAACAATTCTGTCTCAATCAGGTCTTTAGGAATCGCCGCCATATTGAGTGCAATAAATGGTTTAGCACGACGAGGTGAGTGCTTGTGTAGAGCATGTGCAACTAATTCTTTACCTGTGCCTGACTCACCATTGATCAACACGGTAATGTGAGATTGTGATAAACGCCCAATCGCACGGAAAACTTCCTGCATAGCAGGAGATTCACCAATGATCTCGGTTGATTGCAATGGTGATGCTGCTTTAGTTGCTTCTTGTTGTTGTAACTTATTGATATGCAAGATTGCACGATTAACCAGTGCTAATGCTTCATCAATATCAAAAGGTTTTGGTAAATATTCAAAAGCACCTGTTTGATAACTTGATACAGCGGATTCAAGGTCTGAATGCGCTGTCATAATAATGACAGGTAGATCTGGATGCGTATTTTTAACTTTGGATAAAAAAGTTAAACCATCAATCCCAGGCATACGGATGTCAGTTAAAATGACATCAGGTGCATCATCATGTAAACGTTCAAGTGCCGTTTGTGCTTCTTCAAAATTGGTAACGTCAAAACCTTCTTCTTTGAAAGTTTTTTCGAGTACCCAGCGCATGGCACGATCGTCATCGATTACCCAAATTTTATTTCGTGACACGGTCTGACTCCCAAGGTAAATATAAGCTAAATACGGTTTTTCCAGGAACGGATTGACACTCGATCATTCCGTTATGTTGATGCATGATGTTTTGAGCAATGCTTAGGCCTAGACCTGTTCCTTTAGCTCGCCCAGTGACGAGTGGATAAAATACTGACTCTAAAATACTTTCTGGCACACCAGGGCCATTGTCTTCTATATCAATACGGACTGTAGAGCGATGTAGTGCACCATTAATAGTGACTAAACGTTGAATACGTGTTCTTAATGTTAATTCAGGCTCTGAGTCGGTAAAGTAATCTTTATTCTCAGTCATTGCTTGGACAGCATTGACGCTGATATTGAGCATGACTTGTATGAGTTGATCACGATCAGCCATAACATCTGGTAATGAAAGGTCATAATCTCGAGTAATCTTAATTTTCTTTTTGGTTTGATTAGCAATAAGTGAGCGAACGCGTTCTAGTGGTTCATGCACATTAACATGTTCATAGCTAGGTAATTGCCGCGAACCGAGCATCGTGTCAGCTAAGTTAGTCAAGCGGTCAACTTCATTGATAATGATGTCAGTAAATTCTCGATAACTTTCATCACCCAAGCTACGTGCTAAAAGTTGAGTTGCGCCACGAATACCAGCTAAAGGATTCTTGATTTCATGTGCAACGCCTCTAACCAATTGGCGAGCTACATGATGTTGTTGAACCAAATTTTCCTCTTTGGAAATTTTCAACATACGATCAATCGGATTGAGTTCAATGAGAAGTAAGGGGTGGTAGCTTTTTCCTGCATTTAATTGCGAGGCGGTATAGTCAACATGAATTGGTTTGAAGTTCACGTTAATTACAGCTTCTCGTCGCGTATAATGTTGTCCACTTTGTAATGTATTGATTAATGCTTCGTGTGTATTAAATGTATCATCATGTGCATGCAGTAAATTGAGTACAGGTTGGCCCGATGCGCGAAGCAAACTGATATCAAATAATGCTTCACAAGCAGAATTTAAATAAAAAATATTAAGATTACTATCGACCAATAAAATGGCAGTCGTCAGATTATCTACAAGTAGTCGATAGTCGATAGTGTTGTGTTGATCCATTTGTGAATCGTCCTGTTTTAAAATGGCGCAATTAATATCAATATAAATGAATAGCCATTAACTTATAGATTGTACTTAATGCAAAATATAAGCCAACTTTGTATTGGCTAAATTTCAATAACTTATTCGTAGAATGTCTAATTTATACGGTATTTTTCACATACATTGGGTTATTTCTATATTTTATTATGATTCAAAATGGTGCAGTGTTGAATTTTATTTAAAATATTGGTTGTATTTTGGTGCATTACACAAAGAGATGTCTTTGCTGCTATGCGTAAGCCAAGAAAAGACATACAATACGCCGATTCTAGTGGAGCGCAGATTCATGAAGACCCCCAAAGTCGGTTTTGTATCTTTAGGTTGTCCTAAGGCATTGGTAGATTCTGAACGAATTTTAACTCAGTTAAAGACTGAAGGTTATCAAGTTGCATCAGATTATGATGGTGCAGATTTGGTTGTTGTTAACACCTGTGGTTTTATTGAATCTGCAGTACAAGAGTCTTTAGACGCGATTGGTGAAGCCATGAGCGAAAATGGCCGTGTTATCGTCACGGGCTGTTTAGGTAAAGATGAAGACAAGATTCGTCAAATGCACCCAAATGTTCTAAAAGTAACAGGTGCGGCAGCCTATCAAGATGTAATGGAAGCTGTACATGAATATGTACCAGCACCACCAAAGCACAACCCATTTATTGATTTAGTTCCTGAGCAAGGTGTTCGTTTGACACCGAAGCATTATGCATATTTAAAGATATCAGAAGGCTGTAATCATCGTTGTACATTCTGCATTATCCCAAGTATGCGCGGAGATCTTGTTTCTCGCCCAGTGGGTAAAGTGTTGGATGAGGCGGCGGCACTCAAACGTGCTGGTGTAAAAGAAATTCTAGTGATTTCTCAAGATACGTCAGCTTATGGTGTAGACACGAAATACAAGTTGGATTTCTGGAATGGACAACCTGTAAAAACTAAATTCTATGACATGTGTGAAGCACTCGGTCAACTTGGAATTTGGGTTCGTTTACATTATGTCTATCCATACCCACATGTTGATGCCGCGATTGATTTAATGGCGCAAGGTAAAATCTTACCGTATTTAGATATTCCTTTTCAGCATGCCAGTCCACGCATCTTAAAATTGATGAAGCGACCAGCGCATAGTGAGAATACATTAGAGCGCCTCAAATTGTGGCGTGAAAAATGCCCTGAATTGGTGATTCGCTCTACTTTTGTCGTTGGTTTTCCTGGTGAAACTGAAGAAGATTTCCAAATCTTATTAGAATGGTTGAAAGAAGCTCAACTGGATCGAGTTGGATGCTTTACTTATTCACCTGTAGAGGGTGCGACAGCGAATGATCTTCCTGATCATGTGCCTGAAGAAATCAAGCAAGAGCGTTATGAACGTTTTATGGAAGTTCAGCAAGCTATTTCCGCAGCAAAACTACAAAAACGTATTGGTCAGAAAATGACGGTGCTTGTTGATAGCTTAGAAGAAGAGTTCCCAGTAGCAGTTGCTCGTTCTTATGCTGACGCACCTGAAATTGATGGTAACGTTTTTGTTGAAGATATTGATAAGAGTGTGATTAAAGCGGGTGATCTGCTTGAGGTCGAAATTACTGACGCGGATGAATACGATTTGTTTGCGAAATTAATTCAGATTAAATCTGCTTGATGTTGAATTATTCATTTTTATTAGATTAAGAAAATTTTGAGATTGGTCGGTTTGGAGTAAAGGTATGTCAGCTTCTAAAAATCCACGTTATGCACGAATTTTGCTAAAGCTTTCTGGTGAAGCTTTAGCGGGCAATAAAGATATGGGTATTGATGCCCAAGTATTAGATCAAATGTCACTTTCAATTGCTCATTTAGTTGGTTTAGGTGTGCAAGTTGGTATTGTTGTAGGTGGTGGTAACTTATATCGTGGTAGCCAATTACAAAAAGATGGTTTGGTTGGTCGTGTTACGGGTGACCAAATGGGGATGTTGGCAACTGTAATGAATGGTCTGGCGATGCGTGATGCATTGGTGCGTCGTAACATTAAAACTCGTTTAATGTCTGCATTGTCAATTGGTACAGTTGTTGAGTCATACTCAAGTCGTGATGCAATTCGCCATTTAAGCCAAGGTGAAGTGTGCGTATTTGTTGCAGGTACAGGTAATCCATTCTTTACAACAGATACTGCGGCTTGCTTACGTGGTATCGAGATTGAAGCAAACTTAATCTTGAAAGCAACTAAAGTTGATGGTGTTTATAATAAAGACCCAAGCAAATATGATGATGCTGTTAAGTACGATAACTTAACATTCGATCAAGTGCTTGATGAAAAGCTTGGCGTTATGGATCTTACAGCAATTTGCTTGTGTCGTGATCATAATGTGCCATTGCAAGTATTCGATATGAATAAATCAGGCGCATTACTTTCTGTTGTAATGGGTGAAAAAGAAGGGACTCACGTTACGAACTAATGTACGTGAGCCTGAAAGCTCTTTATACTACGCTAAATATTTTGTAATACCTAATGAATAAGTAAGGAAGATCATATGATTAACGATCTCAAAAACGATAGCGAACAGCGTATGCAGAAAACACTTGACTCTTTAGAGCAAGGTTTTGCAAAAGTTCGTACTGGACGCGCGCACCCATCAATTTTAAATGGTGTGATGGTTCCTTACTATGGTTCTGATGTTCCGCTAAACCAAGTTGCAAACGTTGGTGTAGAAGACTCTCGTACGCTTATTGTTCAACCTTTCGAACGTACAATGGTTTCAGCAATTGATAAAGCGATCCGTGAAAGTGATTTGGGTTTGAACCCAATTACTGCTGACTCGATCCGTGTTCCACTTCCAGCATTAACAGAAGAAACACGTCGTGATATGCAGAAAGTGGCGCGTTCTGAAGCTGAAAATGCGAAAGTTGCAATTCGTAACATTCGTCGTGATGTTTTAGGTGATATCAAATCATTGTTGAAAGAAAAAGAAATTTCTGAAGATGATGAGCGTCGTGCTGGTGATGATATCCAAAAAATCACTGATAAATATGTTGCAGAAGTTGATAAGCGTCTTGCAGCGAAAGAAGCGGAATTAATGAAAGTCTAATGATATGACATTATCAGAAGAGCAAAATCTTCCTCAGCATATTGCCATCATCATGGATGGCAATAATCGCTTTGCTAAAAAAAAGCAAATGCAAAAAGGCGATGGGCATCGCGAGGGCAAAAATGTCCTAGATCCTATCGTTGAACATTGTAAAAAAGTCGGTGTTCGTGCTTTAACTGTTTTTGCTTTTTCAAGTGAAAACTGGAACCGACCACAATACGAAGTGGATTTGTTAATGCAATTGTTGGAAGAGACAATTCATGAGCAACTACCTCGGATGGAAAAGTTTAATATTGCGTTGCGTTTCATTGGCGATCGTTCTCGTTTATCGACGAAATTGAGAGCGTTAATGGAATATGCAGAGCAAAAAACAGCAGTATTTGATTCGATGACACTCACGATTGCCGTAAGTTATGGTGGTATGTGGGATATGGCTCAAGCTGCGAAGAGCATTGCAGAAGAGGCTCTCGCTGGCAGGCTTGAAACCAATCAGATAAATGTTGATTTATTTGATAAGTATGTCAGTCTAAACGATCTTCCTGCCGTCGATTTATTAATTCGTACAGGTGGTGATTATCGTTTATCTAACTTTTTGCTCTGGCAAGCTGCATATGCAGAATTGTATTTTACCGATACTTTGTGGCCAGAATTTACAGTGCAAGAGTTGGATTATGCATTTAACGTTTTTTCAGGACGTGAAAGACGTTTCGGTAAAACTTCTGAACAGATTCAACAAGCGAAAATAGAGAATTAATAAATGTTAGAGCGGATTGTTACCGCATTGGTTTTAGTTGCTGTTGTTTTAAGTTGCATGTTTGCAACGCAATCACATTATCCAATGTTTGTGCTTATGATTTTAGCAGCTGGGGTTGCTGGGTATGAGTGGTTTAAGCTTATGCCTAGAACTGCATCAGTTGTTTCAAAGCCAAAAGCTTGGGTTTATGGTGGATGTGTCGCAGCAGTTTCGACGCTAGCATTATTTTTTGATGATGTGGCTTTGCTTTTATGGGCTGCATCAATTCTCACTTGGCTTGGAAGCATTTATTGGGTTAAAAATTTCCCTGAATCTGATAATTGGTATAATGTTTCCTTATATATCATCGGATTTATTTTAATCTCTGCGGCAGTTACAGCCTTATATGCAGTCTGGCATAGCTCCCCGTGGTGGTTGATGTATTTATTCCTATTGGTATGGGGGGCTGATAGTGGCGCTTATTTTGTTGGCCGTAAATTTGGTAAGAAGAAACTAGCACCAACAGTTAGCCCAAATAAATCGGTTGAAGGCTTATATGGTGGTATTGCGACAACTGTAATCATTATGATGATTGTTCAATATTCTTATTTGAATTTAACTGCAGTACAGCTTATCTTATTTTTAGTTCTTTCAATCATCACTGTTTTTGCTTCAGTGTTAGGTGACTTATTTGAATCAATGATTAAGCGTCGAGCTGGTATCAAAGATTCAGGCCGAGTGCTTCCTGGGCATGGTGGTGTATTAGATCGAATCGACTCATTACTAGCCGCTGCACCTATCTTTGCTGCGGGTATGTACATATTAAAACTTATTGGTGTAGATCTTTAAATGACTCAAGCTGTTTGTATATTGGGTGTTACAGGTTCAATTGGTCAAAGTACATTAAAAGTATTGGAACAACACCCAGACCAGTACACTGTTTTTGCAGTGTCTGCTTATAGTCGTTTAGATGAACTTTTAGAAATCTGCAAAAAATATCATCCTAAAATTGTAGTCATACCGAGTGAAAAAGCTTTTGAACTAAAACAAAAGCTACATAATGAAAATCTCAAACAGATTGAAATCTTGACTGATGAAGCTGGATTAATAGCAATTGCAGAACATCCTGATGTTGATGTTGTTATGGCTGCAATTGTTGGTGCGGCTGGTTTGTTGCCAACGCTCGCAGCAGTAAAAGCAGGTAAGCGAGTATTGCTTGCAAACAAAGAAGCTTTAGTGATGTCTGGTGACATTATGATGCAGGCGGCAAAACAGCATAAGGCGTTATTGCTACCTGTAGATTCTGAACACAATGCAATTTTTCAATCATTACCGCATGACTATCTAGACGCAAAAAGAACAGGACAGCCGCAACTCGGCGTTTCTCAGATATTATTGACTGCATCTGGTGGCCCATTTCTTAATCACTCAATTGAACAATTAAAAGATGTAACAGCTCAACAAGCATGTAAGCATCCAAACTGGTCTATGGGGCAAAAAATCTCGGTTGATTCTGCAACTTTAATGAACAAAGGCTTAGAATTAATCGAAGCTTGTCATTTATTTTCAATATCAGAACATTTTGTTACAGTTGTTGTCCATCCACAAAGTATTATTCATTCAATGGTGCAATATGTGGATGGATCAACTTTAGCTCAAATGGGTAACCCTGATATGTGTACGCCGATTGCGCACGCATTGGCTTGGCCGAAACGTTTAACAACACATGTTCCTGCTTTGGACTTGTTTGAAACAGCGCAATTAAATTTTCAAAAGCCAGATGAAATTAAATTTCCTGCGCTTACTTTAGCTCGTCAAGCAATGCGAGCAGGTGGTTTAGCACCAACAATTTTAAATGCATCTAATGAAATAGCAGTGGCTGCGTTTTTGGATAATAAAATTAGATTTACAGAAATTCCACAAGTTGTCGAAAATACTTTGCAAGTTGTACAAAATGCTAAAGCAGAAAATATAGACATCATTTTACATACTGATATGATCGCAAGACAGGTGGCAGAGCAGTATGTTATGGAAGTGGGAGGTTAAATCGTATGAATGCATTGTTCATGATCGTTGCTGCGATTTTATTGTTGGGTCCTCTCATCGCCATTCATGAGTTTGGTCATTACTGGGTAGCTCGTAAATTAGGTGTCAAAGTTTTAGTCTATTCGATCGGATTTGGTCCTACTTTACTAAAATGGCAATCTAAAAAATCTGGTATCCAGTATCAGCTTTCAGCTCTACCACTTGGTGGCTATGTCAAGATGCTAGATGAGCGTGAAGGCAATGTCGCTGAACAAGATTTACCATACGCTTTCAATAGGCAATCTCCGTGGAAACGTATTGCTATTGTCGCAGCTGGGCCACTAATTAATTTAATTTTCGCTATTTTTCTCTTTTGGGTTTTGTTTCTACCAGCTCAAGATCAGTTGAACACACGTATTGGTAAAGTTCTACCAAATACACCTGCTGCTCAAGTTGATTTGAAAGTTGGCGATAAGATCTTAGAGGTTGATGGTCACACGACCCCAACGTGGGAAAAACTTAATTACGCGCTTGTAAATCGTGTAGGTGAAACTGGGCAAGTTTCTGTTTTAGTTGATCGTGCGGGTACTGAAAAACAAGTTAATTTACCGATTAAAGATTTTCTTAAAGATCAGAGTCAATCACCTCTAGATGCATTGGGCTTTTTACCTTATCGTCCTGTTATTCCCGCAGTTGTAAAAGAGTTAAGTGCGGATGGTGCTGCAATTCGTCAAGGGATGAAAGAGGGCGATAAAATCGTAGCAATTAATGGCGTTACGGTGAAAGACTGGTTTGATGTAGTTGAAGTTGTACAAGGTTCACCTGAAAAATTGTTGAATATTGATGTGATGCGCAATGACAAGATTGTGCATTTACAAGTTATGCCGCAAGGTCAACGAGACAATATGGGCAATACAACGGGTGTTCTCGGTGTAAAAAGTGATGTTGGTAAAGTTACTATTCCACAAGAATATAAACAAACGATTCAATATTCACCTCTTGAAGCTTTAGGTGTTGCGACTGATAAAACAGTGCAGCTCTCAGGTATGATTGTAAACTCAATCGTAAAAATGATACGAGGTTTGATTGGTCTAGATAATCTATCTGGTCCGATAACAATTGCTAAAGTTGCTGGGCAAAGTGCTGAAATGGGGTGGCAAACCTTTATCTCTTTTATGGCATTGATGAGTGTGAGCCTAGGGATCTTAAATTTATTGCCGATCCCAATGCTGGATGGCGGTCACTTAGTTTATTACTTTATTGAAGCAATTCGTGGTAAACCTGTTTCTGAACAAATACAGATGTTTGGTTTAAAAGTTGGTATGGTACTGCTCGGTAGCATGATGCTTTTAGCTTTATTCAATGACTTCATGCGTTTATAAGCGCAAATGGAATTTAACTTACTGGAAAATATATGGGCATGCGTCACACACATTTATTAATGCCTTTAGCACTTGTTAGTGCGATGGCAGCGGTACAACAAGTATACGCAGCAGATGAGTTTCTTGCACGAGATATACGAATTGATGGCCTTGTACGTTTAACACCTGCAAGCATCTATTCAATGTTACCAATAAATAGTGGCGATAGAGTAAGCGATCCGATGGTCGCTGAAGCAATTCGCACTTTATATGCTTCAGGCCTATTTGATGACATCAAAGCTTTTAAAGAAAATGATGTCTTAGTCTTTAAAGTAGTTGAACGCCCAATCATTTCAAAGCTTGAATTCAAAGGCAATAAACTTATTCCAAAGGAAGCTTTGGAACAAGGCTTAAAGAAAATGGGTATTGCTGAAGGTGAGGTATTCAAAAAATCTGCATTACAGATTATTGAAACTGAACTTGAGCAACAGTATACACAGCAAGGTCGTTACGATGCTGATGTAACAGTAGAAACTATAGCTCGCCCAAATAACCGAGTGGAGTTAAAACTAAACTTCAACGAAGGTACGCCTGCGAAAGTGTTTGATATCAATATCATTGGTAATACCGTTTTTAGCGATGCTGATATTAAACAAGCTTTTGCAGTGAAAGAAAGCGGTTGGGCATCGATTGTTACGCGTAATGACCGATATGCCCGTGAAAAAATGGCTGCAAGTTTAGAGGCATTGCGTGCACTATATTTAAACAAAGGCTACATTAATTTTAATATCATCAATTCACAACTGAATATTAGTGAAGATAAAAAACATATCTTTATTGAAGTTTCTGTTGATGAAGGTAGTCAGTTTAAGTTTGGTGAAACGAAGTTTTTAGGTGATGCACTTTATAAACCAGAAGAGCTGCAAGCACTTAAGCTTTATAAAGATGGCGAGACCTATTCGCAAGAAAAAGTGAATGCTGTTAAGCAACTTTTACTACGTAAATACGGAAATGCTGGTTATTACTATGCAGAGGTAAATGTAGTTCCTCAGATTAATAATCAAACAGGAATTGTTGATCTTAATTACTATATTAACCCAGGCCAGCAAGTCACAGTTCGTCGTATTAACTTTACGGGTAATAATAAAACTGCTGATGAAGTTTTACGACGTGAAATGCGTCAGATGGAAGGTGCGTTAGCAAGTAACGAGAAAATTGATCTTTCTAAAGTTCGTTTAGAGCGTACAGGTTTCTTTAAAACCGTTGATGTAAAACCAGTTCGAGTACCTAACTCTCCAGACCAAGTTGATTTAAATGTTGATGTTGAAGAGCAGCACTCTGGTACAACAACCCTTGCTGTAGGTTACTCTCAAAATGGTGGTATCACATTCCAAGCAGGTTTGAGTCAAACAAACTTTATGGGTACTGGTAATCGAGTAGCAATCGATTTGTCGCGTTCTGAAACACAAGATTATTATAACCTGAGTGTAACAGACCCATACTTCACTATTGACGGTGTGAGTCGTGGATATAATGTTTACTATCGTAAGACCAAACTGAATGAAGACTATAACGTTAACAATTATGTGACTGATAGTTTAGGTGGTAGTTTAAGCTTTGGTTATCCAATTGATGAAAATCAAAGTTTGAGTGCTTCTGTTGGTATTGATAAAACTAAAGTAAGAACAGGTCCAAGTGTTTCTACTTATATTCGTGACTATTTGTTAGCAAATGGTGGTAAAAAAACAGGTTCAAGTTCTTTCTGTGATGGTGAATACAAATCTCAAAGAGAGATTAATAATGAAAAAGGTGATCCAGATCCTAGTCCAATACCAGAAGATTATGATTTAGCAACACATTGTGTAGATGATAATTTTAATGCAAAAGATTTAACAGAGTATGGGAATGCTTTTGAGGGAGACTTCTTAACATATACATTGAACTTAGGATGGTCATATAACACGCTTAATCGACCAATTTTCCCGACTTCTGGTATGTCTCACCGTGTCGGCTTAGAGATAGGTTTACCTGGAAGTGATGTCGATTATCAGAAGTTTACCTATGATGCACAGGCATTTAAATCATTGCCTAAAGGGTTTGTATGGAGAGGTTATGGTAAGTTAGGTTTTGGTAACGATTTACCATTCTATAAAAACTTCTATGCGGGTGGTTATGGTTCTGTTCGCGGATATGATAACAGTTCATTAGGTCCGAAATATCCAAGTGTTATTTTCCAAGAAACTGGCAAAAATGATCCATCGCCAGAGGAAGTTGGTGGTAATGCCTTGGTTCAATTTGGTACTGAACTGGCTCTGCCTTTACCATTTAAAGGAGATTGGACTCGTCAGGTTAGACCTGTATTGTTTGCTGAAGGTGCACAAGTTTTTGATACGAAATGTGATATTTCTAATAGTGCTTATGGTGAGAAAGGCATGATCATCAATGGGCAAAAAATTTCTGATGTTAAACAATACTGTAAAGATAATTACGGTTTAGATTTCGGCAACATGCGTTATAGCGTTGGTGTTGGTTTTACATGGATTACGATGATCGGACCATTATCACTCAGTTATGCATATCCGCTTAACGATAAGAAAGGCGATGATACAAAGTCTATTCAATTCGAAATTGGTCGTACTTTCTAAGTACGACTCTAGGTTTTCAAAATATATAAAAGGATGAAACAATGAAAACATTAACAATGCTTATGATTGGCTTAGGTCTAACGGTTTCAGGAGCTGCGAATGCAGGTGGTATTGCTGTTGTCGATCTCGCTAAAGTTGTAGAAAGTAGTACATATCTCAAACAACAAAATGCAAGTTTAGGTCAAACTGTAAAACCAACCTCAACAAAGTTAGAGCAGTTGGGTAAAGAAATTGAGGGTTTGCAACAAAAAGCCCAATCAGCTAATCAAGCTGATTTGCAAAAGCTTTCTGCGCAATACCAAGCTAAAGTTAATGAATTTAATTCTACTCAGCAGGGTTTACAGACAAAAGTTCAGTCTAGTTTACAAGCGATGAACACAACTTTTGAGAATCGTGTAAAGCAAGCAGCAGAACAATTACGTAAAGAAAATAATTTAGATTTTATTTTGAATAAAAATTCTACGATTGCATCTGACGCTCAGTATGATTTAACTGATAAAATGATTCAAAAGGTTAATGCAATGAAATAATCAATGAATAGACGTAGTTATCGTTTAGAAGAAATCGCTCACCTTGTAAAAGGTGAGTATTTCGGTGAAAAAGATTTTCAAATTTTTAATTTAGCAAGTCTAGAAAAAGCTCACAATCACCATATTTGCTTTGTAAATGGTGAAAAATACTTAGCGCAAGCTGAAGCAAGTCAAGCTGGTGTTTACATCGTTACTGAATCATTAAAACAATTATTAGGCAGTAAGAAAAACTTTATTGTTGTTAATAATCCTTATTTGGCGTTTGCCACATTAACCCATGTATTCGACAAAAAAATATCTCAACGAGGTATTGAAAGCACTGCAAAGATACATCCTTCTGCGATTATTGCTGACGATGCATATATTGGACATCATGTTGTTATTGGTGAAAATTGTGTTGTTGGTAATAATACAATTATTCAAGCAAACGTCTTTCTTGATGACAACGTTGAAGTGGGCAAAGATGGTTTTATTGATGCAAATGTGTCGATTACAGGTGAAGCCAAGCTAAAGGATCGTGTTCGTATACATACAAATACTTCAATTGGTTCAGAAGGTTTTGGATTTGCTCCGTATCAAGGTAAATGGCATCGAATAGCGCAACTTGGCTCAGTTTTAATTGGTAATGATGTCAGAATTGGTTCAAATTGTTGTATTGATCGTGGTGCATTGGACGATACTATTCTTGAAGATGGTGTCATTATTGATAACCTTGTGCAAATCGCGCATAACGTTCAAATTGGTCATAATACTGCGATTGCAGCTAACTGTGCTATCGCTGGAAGTGTTCGTATTGGCAAAAACTGTATTATCGGAGGCGGTAGTGCGGTTGCAGGGCATTTAAATATCGCGGATAATGTCACGCTTACTGGAATGTCAATGGTCACAAAAAATATTTCTGAGGCTGGAACTTATTCTTCAGGAATTGGACTCTTTGAAAATAGTCATTGGAAAAGGACGGTTGTACGCTTGAGACAATTAGCAGATGTGCCATTGACCCAACTCACGAAAAGGCTTGATCATATGCAAGCTCAATTAGAGTCCCTTGAATCAACCCTTAAGTTACGTAAATAATTTATTATGACTGAGTCAACATTTCCAGCATTCACGATGCCTGAATTACCAATGGATATCCAAACTATCCGTGAATATTTACCTCATCGCTATCCTTTCTTGTTAGTTGATAGAGTGACAGAAGTAACTGAAAATAGCATTGTCGGTTATAAAAACGTATCTATTAATGAAGAGTTTCTACAGGGGCATTTTCCAACTTATCCGATTATGCCTGGTGTATTGATTATTGAAGCTTTGGCTCAGGTTTCTGGTATTTTAGGTTTTGTATTAACAAATCAAAAGCCAAAAGCAGGTTCATTGTTCTTGTTTGCTGGCGCAGAAAAAATAAGATTTAAGAAACAGGTTGTTGCTGGTGACCAGCTTATCTTAAAATCTGAGCTTGTTATGCAAAAACGTGGCATTTACAAGTACAATTGTACTGCTAGTGTTGACGGCAAAATTGCAGCAGCAGCTGAGATTATTATTTCCCATCAGAAAATTGAGCAGACATGAGTAGTCAAAATTTAGTTCATCCTACAGCAATTATTGACGCATCTGCAGAAATCGCATCTGATGTACAAATTGGGCCATATTGTATTATTGGACCAAATGTAAGTATTGATGCAGGAACAAAATTACGTTCGCATGTTGTAGTTGGTGGCTTTACGAAAATTGGAAAAAATAATGATATTTTCCAATTTTCGAGTATTGGGGAAATTTGCCAAGATTTAAAATATCAAGGTGAAGAGACGTGGTTAGAAATAGGGGATAATAACTCTATTCGTGAACATTGTACTTTGCATAGAGGTACAGTTCAGGATCATGGCATTACAAAGATTGGTAGCCATAATTTATTGATGGTGAATACCCATATTGCACATGATTGTAACATTGGTGACCACAATATTTTTGCAAACAATGTTGGTGTAGCTGGACATGTAAATGTTGGTGATCATGTGATTGTTGGCGGTAATGCTGGTATTCACCAATTCTGCCGTATTGACTCTTACAGTATGATTGGTGGCGCGGCTTTAATCCTTAAAGATGTTCCAGCCTATGTGATGGCATCAGGTAATCCAGCGCGTGCTTTTGGTATGAATATTGAAGGTATGCGTCGCAAAGGGTGGTCTCGAAATACCATTCAAGGTCTTAGAGAAGCTTATAAGTTGATCTATAAATCTGGCCTTACAACCGAGCAGGCAATCGAGAAAATTCGTAATGAAATTTTAGAAAGTACGCCTGAAGCGCAGCTGTTTATTGATTCCCTAGAAAAATCTACACGCGGCATCGTACGCTAAGATTTTCTAAAATAAAAAAAGACACATCAGTGTCTTTTTTTATTTATGTTTCATTTTGAATATATTGCTGCCGATATTGTTTAGGTGAAATTTCAAAAGTGCGTTTAAATGCTTGGCTAAAAGCAGTTTCAGAAGAGTATCCAACCTTATTTGCAATTTGCTGAATAGAATAATTACTTTTGCGTAGATATTGGCTCGCTAAACGCATTCGATGTTGTTGTAAGTATGCTAGTGGTGATTCACCAATGACTTCATGGAATAAACTTGCAAACTTTGATCGAGACATACAACATTGTTCAGCTAAAGTTTCTACTGTCCAAGCATCTTCAGGATGGTTGTGGATAGCGGCTAAACTATTGCTGAGTTCGGGATGATTGAATGCACTCAGCCATCCTGATTGATCAGAAATTTGTTGAATATGATCTCGAATACACTTAACTAATAAAATATTTACGAGATGGTCAATAATAATATCTCGGCCTGCTTGAATATTTTGTGTTTCAAGGGCAAGAAAGTGCAGACCAATTTGTAACCATTCAGGAGTACTTGTGTCTCCATGTTGTAGGTGTATTAAAGTCGGAAGCGCTTGAATAAAAGGGCGTGCCATGAGTGTATCAATTTGACAGCGCACTGTTAATATTAAATTTTTCTCGGATGATTCAGTACCAAACTCGATAGCATCTTCTTTATGACCATCAAAAAATTTAGATATGTCTACAGCATTAACAAGCTTGGTAATGGCATTGTCAGCGCCTGTATGTGCTTTACCAGAAGGGATAACTACGATTTCACCCGCATTGGCTGTCAGACTATTTTGTCCATCAACCTGTATAAATACCGATCCAACTAAAACAATATGAACAATTAAAGCAGTTTGATCTTGGCAGATAAAACTCCATTCTCCTTGCGTTTTCAAATAGATATATTCACTGTGGTTTAAATGAATATCGGCAAATATTTTACTTAAAGCATCCATATGATTTTTTATCGGTGTGTTCATTTAAATTATAGAGAGCTAATGTAATAACTCAATATGTGTTTTAAGGACAAAAACAGGGTGGATGATGCCAAAGACTTTCACATAGGTTTTTTGGACGCTTGCAACTGTAATGCATCTCATAATTCCTGAAAATATACATATATATACAAAGACATGGAAAAGATGATGAATGCGCCAGTAAATGTTGAGCAAGAACTTACGCCAGTAAGCATTCCAAAATCAAAAACTGAATTGGATCGTAAACGTTATTTATGGGCAATTAGCCCAGCTTTGCCTGTAATCGGTATCGGTATTTTAGCAGGCTATCAATTTGCACCACGTCCTTTGAAAAAAATCTTTGCGTTAGGTGGTCCAATTGTTTTGCATATTGTTATTCCAACAATCGATACGATTATTGGTAAAGATGCAAATAATCCAACTGATGAAGACATTAAATTACTTGAAAAAGATCCTTATTACTCTCGTTTAGTAAAAAGCTTTATTCCATTGCAATATGCCGCAAATTTTTATGCATGCTATTTAACAAGTCGTAAAGAAACATCGTTTTTAGATAAGATTTTACTTGGTATTTCGATGGGTGCGATCAACGGTATTGCAATTAATACTGCGCATGAGCTGAGTCATAAGCATGATCGTATTGACCATATTTTATCGCATTTAGCACTTGTACCAACGGGCTATAACCATTTCCGTGTAGAACATCCTTATGGTCACCATAAACGTGCTGCAACACCAGAAGATCCAGCATCTTCACAAATGGGTGAAACATTCTATGAGTTTTGGCCTCGTACAGTAATTGGTTCATTCAAATCAGCTGTAGAAATTGAAACCACACGTTTAAAACGTAAAGGTAAAGAATTCTGGTCTACAGACAATGAGTTGTTGCAAGGTTGGGGTATGAGTGCTGCATTTCATGCTTCTATGGTTGGTATCTTTGGTAAAGGTGTAATTCCATATTTAGCAACACAAGCATTCTATGGAATTAGTTTATTTGAAATTATTAACTATATTGAACACTATGGTTTGAAGCGTCAAAAAGATGAAAATGGTAAATACCAACGTACCATGCCTGAACATAGCTGGAACAATAATAATATTGTGACTAACTTGTTCTTATATCAGCTACAACGTCACTCTGATCATCATGCTTATCCGACACGTCCATTCCAAGCTTTACGTCACTTTGATGAAGCTCCTGAATTACCAAGTGGCTATGCAAGTATGTTATTGCCTGCATTGATTCCACCTTTATGGTCAAAAATGATGGATAAGCGTGTATTTGATCACTATAAGGGTGATTTAAATAAAGCGAATATTTATCCTAAACGTCGTGCAAAAATCTTTAAAAAGTTTGGTGTGGTTGATAAATCTTTAGAACAAACTCAAGCAGAAGTCGTCGCTGCTGAGTAATTTAAAGACATGATCAAATGAAAGCACTGCTTAGAAATTAGCAGTGCTTTTTTCTTGTATTAAATAAATTAAAAATCATCGGTTTCTATATCTTGTTGTTGTATATCTATAGTTTTGATCTAACAAGAATTTTGCAGATTTAGATAATTCATGAGGCGATGATGACAAAACATTATGATTATATTGCGATAGGTGGCGGTAGTGGCGGCATAGCATCTGTAAATCGTGCAGCCATGTATGGAAAAAAATGTGCCTTAATCGAAAAGGGAGAAATCGGAGGTACATGTGTAAATGTAGGATGTGTACCTAAAAAAGTGATGTGGTATGCCGCGCATATAGCAGAGAGCATTCAAAAATATGCGTCTGATTATGGATTCAACGTACAAGTTGAATCTTTTAACTGGCAGACACTGGTCAAAAATCGCCAAGCTTATATTGATCGAATTCATCAATCTTATCAAAATAGCCTAAGTAACAATAAAGTCGATGTGGTTCAAGGGCCAGCAATTTTCATTGATGAAAATACAATTGAAGTAAATGGTGAGCGCCTAACTGCCGACCATATTTTAATTGCAACGGGTACGCAACCCTCATTACCTGATATAGATGGTGTTGAGTATGGTATTGATTCAAATGGTTTCTTTGAGTTATCCGCTTTACCTCAAACAGTCGCAGTCATTGGCTCTGGCTATATTGCTGTTGAGCTTGCTGGTGTGCTGAATACTTTGGGGTCACAGGTTGGCTTATTTATTCGAAAGGATTTACCTGTACGACGATTTGATCCATTTCTGAGTGAAACTTTGGTCGACGTTATGCAAACTGATGGCATTACGTTACATACTCAATCAACCCCCAAAAAAGTGACAAAAAATGCTGATGGTAAAGTGACTTTGCATTTAGAAAATGGTGAAGAACATATTGTTGATTGTCTCATTTGGGCAACAGGCAGAGAACCTAATACAGCAAACTTAAATTTGGATAAAGCAAATGTCCAATTAGATGAGCGAGGTTATATCGCTGTCGATCAATTTCAAAATACCTCACAGGAGGGAATTTATGCAGTCGGTGACATTACTGGAAAGATGGAATTGACGCCTGTCGCTGTAGCAGCGGGTCGACGTTTATCTGAAAGATTATTTAATAATAAGCCAAATGAATATTTGGATTATGAGAATATTCCAACGGTTGTGTTTAGCCATCCGCCTATTGGCACAGTTGGAATAACTGAACAAGAAGCAATTGAAAAATATGGTCAGCAAGCGGTGAAAATCTATAATTCTTCATTTACAGCAATGTACAGTGCGATTACTCAACATCGGCAGCCGACTAAAATGAAGTTGGTATGTGTTGGTGATGAAGAAAAAATTGTGGGTATTCATGGGATAGGATTCGGTATGGATGAAATCCTTCAAGGCTTTGCAGTCGCATTGAAAATGGGTGCGACAAAACGCGATTTTGATAATACTGTCGCTATTCATCCAACTTCAGCCGAAGAGTTTGTCACGATGCGATAGTGTTAAAATTAACGATACTATTAAAAAAGGACGCCACTATAGACGTCCTTTTTATTTAACTTACTTAAATTACTTCAATTCACTAGAGGATTTACCCAACTCGCGACGAGCAATAATTAATTGTTGAATTTGCTGTGTACCTTCAAAAATATCGAGAATTTTTGAATCGCGTGCCCATTTTTCTAACAATTCATCTTCGCCATAACCAACACTTGCAGCAAGTTCGACGCATTTTAAAGTGATGTCATTGCCAACACGTCCAGCTTTTGCTTTTGCAATAGAAGCTTCTTTAGAGTTTGGCTTTTTATTGTCTGCCATCCATGTTGCTTTGATCATCAGTAGGCGGGCAGCTTCCCATTCTGCCTCCATGCGATAGATTTGTGCGGCGAGATTGGAGGTTTGTAAATAAGGGGTTTTATAGTCCGCATCAAGTTGGTCTTTAAAGATTTCTTTGATACGTTCCAAAGATGCTTTTGCACAACCAATTGCCATTGCAGCGACAAGTGGGCGTGTGTTGTCAAAAGTTTCCATAACACCAGCGAAACCTTTAGCCACGTCAATCTCAGGATTACCTAATAAATTAGCGGCAGGTACTCGGCAATCAATAAAACTAATCACAGCAGTATCAGAAGCTTTGATTCCGAGTTTATGTTCAAGACGCTCAACTTTCATACCAGCCGTACCTTTAGGTACAACGAATGACTTAATTGCAGCACGACCAAGCTTTTTATCGAGTGTTGCCCAAACGACGACTGAATCAGCACGTTCACCAGAGGTAACGAAGATTTTTTCACCATTAAGGATATAATCATCACCATCTTGCGTAGCTGTTGTGCGAATAGCAGCTGAATCAGAACCACATCCCGGCTCTGTAATTGCCATCGCTGCCCAAGTTCCTTTGAAACGCTCGAGTTGTTCATCGTTGGCAACGGCTGCAATTGCCGAATTGCCTAGCCCTTGACGTGGCATGCTAAGCAATAGACCTGTATCGCCATAGCACATTTCAATAATACCAAGCGCTGTTGACATATTATTGCCATTCTTATTTCCAGTCTCGGTTTCACCGCGTTTGCCTACAGCTGCACCCGCATTAATACCTTCACCACCTTCATTCATACCATCAATTAAAGAGGCAAGCATGTCTAATTCTTTGGGATAGGCATGTTCAGCTTTATCGTATTTACGGGAAATAGGACGTAACACATTCAGCGCAACTTCATGTGCTTGATCGACCATCATTTTGAATTTTTTAGGACTTTGTAAGTTCATGTTGTGATCCTCTGATAGTCAATTAAGCATGTAAGCCAGAATGTAAGATAGCGGTTGCACGTAGATCACGATACCAGCGCTCTACAGGATGCTCTTTGGTAAAACCATGACCACCGAGAATTTGCACACCATCTGTACCCATTTTCATAGATTTTTCAGCACAAAGTAGACGAGCCAAATACGCTTCACGATGGAATGTTTTTCCAGCTTCTGCCAAACTTGCGGCATTGAGAACCAACATACGCATCGCATCAATTTCAATTGCCATGTCAGCGATCATGAAAGCCACACTTTGACGATGAGAAATAGGTTCACCAAATGCAGTACGTTCATTTGCATACTTGATACAGTAAGCTTTAATCGCTTCACATGTACCAACAGCCATTGCGCACCACATTAAATTGCCAAGATCGATAAATGCGGTGTAATCAAAATCTGTATCACCCAAACGTAAAGCAGGGGTTTGATTGAATTGAAGTGTTGCTGTTTCTGTTGCTTTCAAACCCATTGCTGGATTTACTTTGATTGAAATGGTTTCATTGCATTGCACAACAAAAATATCAGGTTTACCGTTTAACTCAGCACTGACTAAGAAAACATCGGCTGTATCACCCAATATCACAAGGGTCTTTTCACCATTAATGAAAAACTGACCATTTTGTTCGATTGCAGTGGTTTTAAGCTGGAATGGATTGAACGCTGGTGTTGCTTCTTGAAATGCAAATGTTGCAGTGATATCTGTATCTTCAGCAAAACAAGGCAGATACATAGATTGAACTTGAGTTGAACCCCAACGTGTAATCGCATTAATGACGCTAAATGTACTGAGTAAGCCTGCTGTTAAGCTGAAATCACCTTTTGCTAGGCTTTCAGCAATCAAGATATTGCTGACAATATTTTGTTCTGCTGCAACACCACCTAAAGCTTCTGGTAAAGCGTAATAATTAAGCCCAAGATCAACTAAATGCTGCCAGAGTTCTTCAGGAAATTGCGCATTATGATCTGCATCATGTGCGAGCGTATAGAGCACTTCTTCAGCGAACTGTGACATTGCATCACACGTCATTTGCTGTTCTTCTGTTAAGCCAAGGTCAAATAGGTTTTTATTGACTTGATTCGGGAGGCGTTGCTTATCAATCGGTTGTGGCTTAAATGCTTTCTGAGTTTTAGTGAGTACCTTAAAACCTGTTTTTGAACCCTGATATAATGATTTTTCAACAAATTTTCTTAATTTGAGTTGATCAAGAACTTCGCTTCCTGCGATTTTGGTAATTAAAGATAGCCCGAAGCCTTGAGCTTTATTCATCATATTCGACATGACTTTATCCTAGAGGATGGTTGTAAAATTATGCTGACATGCTCTCAGTAAAAAAACTATGTCTTCTTTGACGTGCTGTTTTGAGAATGATAAAGGGTGATTTATGGATAGGTTGTTTTATAAGTATATATTTTTAAAAGATTTAAAAAAAATATGAAAAAATTGAACTCAAAAAAATTGACCAAACTGACAAATCAGATTGGTCAAAATGACTTTCTAGGAAAAATTATGCAAATTGACGAATCATTTTGCGAACATTGGTCTTTGCTTCAATGACCGTCATGAAGGTATAAGCACCAATAAATTTACGGCTAATAAACATAAATTCTTTAGGTGGAACTGAGAAATAGCGCGAAGCCATAGACTGCGCAGCTTGTTGCATGACTCTGCTATGTAATTGGCTTTTTTTCCAATCATAACGATCTTGTTCATCCATTACGCCAGCTGGCATATCAGGATTATTGCTCGGGCAACTAAACGCTTCTGTCGCGATTAGAAAAACATCAGCCATCCCAGGTTTGATACTTTCTGGCATTCCGTCAAAGAATTCATAACCCGTCATTGCTTTAACCATCGCCGTTTTATCGTGGTCATATCCTGCATGAATCAGATTTCGAGCAACCGTAAGTAAATTGTCGTCGAATTGGCGAATTGCACCAAAGTCGAGGAGAACGATTTGATCTTTTAGATCATCACCATTGCCAAGACGAACAAGATAGTTTCCGAAATTCGGGTCAGTTTGCATTTCACCCCATTCAAATAACTCTCGAACAGCAATTTCAAGCGAAGCTTCACCCAGTTGATTACGGCGTTCTTGAGGCAAAGAAAGCATGACAGGGCTATTAATGGGCACACCACGCTCAAAAGTCATACATAGAACTTTTTCAGCACAGAATTCATCAACAATTTGAGGCACGATATAGCGTGGATCATCATTCAAGCGTTCAGCAAAACGGCGTGTTGTCGCTGCTTCAATATCGTAGTTGACTTCACGATGCATCATTTCACGGACTTCATCAAACCACTGATCAAATTCGCGAGTTTGCGGCACCATACGGGTAAGCTTCAGCATGTTCTTGAATAGATTCATATCTGAGTCAATCGCTTCTGCGACACCCGGATATTGAATTTTTAAAACAAGCTCTAATCCATCTGATTTACGCGTTGCTCGGTGTACTTGCGCGAGGGAAGCAGTACCAATCGGCTCATGATCGATCGTTAAATCATCTAATTTAGAACCGAGTTGTTCTTGTAAATGACTTTTAATCGCAGGCCAAGCAAGGGCAACGGTTTGATTATTCAACGTATTGAGTGCTTGAGTAATTTCTTCAGGTAAGAAATGCTCACCATATAAAGCCATCATTTGTCCAATCTTTACGATTGAACCTTTTAATTTCCCAATTTCAGAAACTAAATAATGTGCTTGTTCAGCCATAGCTTTTTTACGTTTCTTCTCTTTTTCTTCTTCACTAGAGAAAAGGGAAGTAGCACTTGCAGTTGCCCAGCGTGTTCCAGCAAGTAAAGAGGCTTTAGCGATAGATAAGCGACGATCCACAGACGAGGTTTTTAGGTTCTTAAGCTTATCGTTCTGATCTGACATGAAAGAAAAATCCTATGCTGAAATCGGATGGTTGAAAGCCGAGAGATAAAGTGTAGAGGATATTACAGCTTTTGAACGTATTAAAATAGTTCAATCTCTTGAATTATCAGTCTAAATTTGTGAAATAGATCAATAATCTAAAATAGCCTAAGCAGATTTTTCATCCTAAATCTAGCTTAACTATACAGATGTCCTATATTTTAAACTGAATTTTCAGTACTGATTTACGCATTAATGCAGCGCGGTTGCTGTGAATATGTTTAATCAACATACGTTTCACATGACTGTGATGAAAGCCTAAGGCATGAGCTTTGACGATAATAATACTGGGTAATGTGAAGAAAAAATACTTCGTGTCATCTAAAGTCGCATTCTCAAAGATACCTTCCTCAATCAAAGTATTCCTCAGAAACTGTTTTTCAGCGTGAACGGTAGAAGATGATTCATCATTCCAATAGCTTTCTCGCATTGCCATTAAATTATTATGCTTGTAACTCATTAACTGATAGAGCCTATTCGTTTCACTATTAGAAAATATATGAGGTTCAAGATCGAGATATCAAGAATAGATTTATATCTAAAATAGCCTAAGCAAGTTTAAGATTTTTTATAAATAATGCTACACTAATACCACTTATTAAATGAATTAAGAATAGTTCGAAAGAAAATGACACCTGCATGTAAATTACTGGAAAAAAATAAAATATCATTCTCAATTCATGAATATGAACATGATGCAAATGCCAAAAGTTTTGGCTTGGAAGCTGCTGAAAAATTAAATTTAAAAGTAGAAGAAGTATTCAAAACTTTAATGGTAACAGACGAAAAAAATTACTACGTTGCAGTACTGCCAGTAAATCATCAATTAAATCTAAAAAAAGTTGCAGTGGCAGTAGGGTGTAAGAAACTTCAAATGGCGAATCCTAAAGACGCTGAGCGGTTAACAGGGTACTTAGTCGGTGGGATTAGTCCATTAGGGCAGAAAAAGCGTTTAAAAACAGTAATTGATTTAACGGCGCAATCTCTTGAAAAAATCTATGTCAGCGGTGGGAAAAGGGGCTTAGATATAGGTTTGAATCCTCATGATCTAGCCAAATTACTTGGTGCTTCATTTAGTGATGTATTAGACATTTAAATGGGTAAAATGTGCTAAATAGCTGTTATTGCTAAAATATTAATTTATCTGTAAAAACTATTGAGGATCTTAAAACCATCATTTTATTTAATGAGAATAATTATTATCTTTTTGTATCCTTTTTAATCTTAATTTTATATTTAAGCTAATTAATTCATATATTTAAGCCTGTATTTTTAGGATGTTTTATTAAATTGAATTATTAAATGATAATAATTATCATTAGCATAATCTTAATCATGATTAATTGTGGTTGAGGTGTGTTTAGAGCTCAAACATTACGAAAAATAAATTCTACTCTCTCGATAAGAGGATACAGTCTGATGCAATCACTTGCCAATCGGTTGGCGATACAACACTTCGTCAACGCTTACACGCAAGAAACTGGCAAAGGTCACTTGCTAAATAAAAGTCAGCAGAGTCCCCAACAACAAGCGTTTAGCCAAGGTTTGACGCTGTTATCAGTTCCGATTCACTCTATCCAAGCCCAATGCTATTTCCCATTAAGTTATGTCAGTCGAGTTGGGCGACATCGGTTACATGCTCTCCCACAAATAATGATTCAAGGACAGATTAAAACATTTAGCCCAGTTGCAATCGTGGGCTTGCTGTTGGAAGAACTTGTCTTTGAATCATCAATTCCTTTAGATGCTGCTTCTCTAGTTGAAAAGTGGATTCAAAGCCGAGATGCACTACAGCAGTTTTTAATGCAGCGTGAACATGATTTTGATGATCTTGTGAAAGCAGGGCAAAGCTTTATTGAAACCGAACAAGCTTTGATTTTAGGGCATAGCATGCATCCCGCGCCTAAAAGTCGAACGGGTTTTGTACATGAGGATTGGTTGAAGTTTTCGCCAGAACATAAAGGACAAACCCAACTTCATTATTGGTTTGTACATCAGGATTACATTGCGGAAGGGACAGCCACAAACGAGGAAATTTCCGAAGAGCTTAAAACGAATTTACAATGGTATCTGTCTGAAAATGATCTCAATCTATTAAAAACGCATACTGAATATAAATTATTGCCTTTACATCCTTGGCAAGCACGTTATTTACAAAGCAAACCGTGGTTTGAACGACTCAAGCAAACGGGTCAATTGATTGATCTTGGTTTACGAGGATGGCAATTTTTCCCGACAACATCGATTCGTACTTTAGCAAGCTTTAGTGCACCGTGGATGGTCAAACCTTCACTTTCTGTGATGATTACCAATTCAATCCGCGTTAATTTGGCGAAAGAGTGTCATCGTGGAGAGTTAACTCATCGCCTATGGCACAGTGAATACGGTCAGAATATTTTAAAACAATGCCCAAGTTTAAAAGCAGTCAACGACCCAGCTTGGATGGCATTAAAAATAGATGATGAGGTAGTGAATGAAAGTATTTGTATTTTCCGTGATCAACCTTTCCATCCGCAGCAGCAAGTGACGTGTATTGCATCACTTTGCCAAGATCATCCAAGTAAATCGTTAAATCGCTTTAATGCATTATTTGCAAAAATTGAAAAAACGCATTCAGACACTGATTTTTCTGAAATTGCGTTGGATTGGTTCAATCGATTCCTGGAAGTTAGCCTAGAGCCATTGATGTATTTGTATCATCGTTATGGTATGGCTTTTGAATCCCATCAGCAAAATGTGCTCTTAGAAATGGAAAATAATTTTCCAAAAACATTATGGCTACGTGACAATCAAGGTTTCTATTACGTTGAAGAATTTGCCACTGAGATCTTAAAAGTATTACCAGAGCTAAAAGAGAAAGCGTTTGCGGTTGGACCTAAAGATTTTGTCGATGAGCGTTTTAGTTATTATTTCTTTGGCAATACTTTGTTTGGCATCATCAATGCAATTGGTGCAACGGGTTATATCACTGAAGATGAGTTGCTTGAGCATCTTAAAGGTTTCTTACAAGATTTATTGCACCAGTATCCTGAAAGTACGTTATTGCAAGGTTTATTGTTTAATGAGACGTTGCCTTATAAGGGAAATTTACTAACGCGTTTACATGAACTTGATGAACTGATCGCACCTGTTGAGCATCAGTCTGTTTATGTACAGCTGCAAAATCCACTGTTCGTAGAGCAGAAGGATGTGAGCTATGCTTGATTTTATTGGAATCGGGTTAGGACCTTTCAATCTGAGTCTTGCTAGTCTTTTGCAAGGGAAAAGTGAGCTTAAATATCAATTTTTTGAACAAAAAGATGGATTTGACTGGCATGCCGGTATGCAATTGCCCAATGCTTTACTGCAAGTCCCATTTATGGCGGATTTAGTGAGTTTGGTCGAGCCAACAAGTCCCTATAGTTTTCTCAATTATTTAAAACATCACCAGCGATTATATAAATTTTATTTCCGTGAAAATTTATATATTCCACGCCAAGAATATAACCATTATTGTCAATGGGTTGTAAAACAACTGGATAATGTCCAATTTAATAGTCGCGTTCTTGAAGTCCAACCCGTAAAAGGTGGTTTTGAGGTTGAGGTTTTATTCAACGGCGAAATACAGTGCTATCGTGCGCGTCAATTGGTTTTAGGAATCGGGACTGTTCCACATTTACCTGAAAGTTTGCAGCATATTTATTCGCAAACAACACAGTGTTTACATTCAGCTGAATATTTGAAAAATTGCCCTGAAAAACTGAAAGGTGATGTCGTGTTGATTGGCTCAGGGCAGTCTGCGGCAGAAATTTTTATCGACTTATTTGATCGTCAATATGCACAAGGGCAGGTGAAAGCCAACTTCCATTTACATTGGTTAACTCGATCAGCGGGTTTTTTCCCAATGGAAAATACACCGTTAGGGCTTGAGCATTTTAGCCCTGACTATATGCACTATTTCTATCATTTACCTACCGCACTGAAAGCAGAGTTACCTGTTCAACAGGCAAATTTATATAAAGGGATTAGTAGTAAAACGATCCGCGATATTTATGAGCGACTTTATCATCGTAGTATTGGTGGTCAAAATACAGATGTGACTTTGGCAGGGCACCATCAGCTACAGTATGCAGAAGTGCTAGAAAATCAAAAACTACGTTTGCGTTTTGAACAGCATCAGCAAAATGAGAAGTATTTGGTTGATGCAGATTGTGTGATTGCCGCTACAGGCTATCGCTATCCAAAGCCTGCTTTTTTACAAAATTTACAGTCTTTAATTTCACTTGATCAGACCGATCGTTGGCAGGTTAGCTCAGATTTTGAAGTGAATTATCAAGGTGATGGGCGGATATTCTTACAGAATATGGAAGTGTTTCATCATGGTGTTGGAACACCTGACCTCGGTCTAGGTGCATATCGAGCAGCGACAATTGCCAATCAACTTTTGGGTAGGGAGTTATTTAAACTCGATCAGGCTCAGTCTTACCAACAGTTTGGTGTTGCTGCATCTATAAAACTAGATCAACCAGTGCGGAATCATGCACAGTTAGCTGATTCAACGCTGTCGCGTGTTTCTCAGAAATCAGATCAGCGTCGACATACTTCGCCAACGTTTTACTCACAGTTAAAACTATCAGAGCATATTGACTAGGTTGTACAGAGGAAAAGTGTATGGAGCAATCTTCTGTACCAACCGCTCAATCTGTTCAAGTCGGGTTGCAGCGTTATGTCTTACTTACTGTGATGCTTGGAACAGGCACAGTAAGTTTAAATAATAGTAGTTTTAACCCAGCAATTCCTCAATTGATGCAATATTTTCAAATTGGAGAGATTTGGGCGAGTTGGGTCGTTGTTGCTTTTTTATTGGCAATGAGCATCAGTTTGCCGCTCGCAGGTTATTTCAGTCAACGTTTTGGTAAACGACAGACTTATTTAACTGCACTGTTGTGCTTTGCTTTGGCATCGACAATTGGTGGATTATTTAATCAATTTGAGTCTGTTCTTATCGCGAGAGCCTTGCAGGGTTTTTGCAGCGGTCTCATGATTCCTTTGTCGCTGGGCTTGATCTTTTCGGTTACACCGACTGAACAACGAGGCAGTACTACAGGATTATGGGGTTCGATGATCATGCTGACTTTGGCAATCGGGCCGATGTTGGGTGCGTTAGTTTTGGTCTGGCTCGATTGGCAGGCTTTATTCTTTATCAACTTGCCGATTGCCTGTATCGCTCTAGTGTTGGGCTATCTTTATCTACCTAAAGAACAAGGCGACATGAATCAGTCCTTTGATTGGCTTGGATTCATCTATCTAAGTACAAGCATTATTTTGCTGTTAGTTACTTTAAGTCAGATTCATCAATTTGCAGATTTAGTCCAACCGATCTATTGGTTGTTGCTTGGCATTTGTGTCCTAACATTCTGGCAGTTTGTTAGAAGGCAAAAAGTTCAAACTCGTCCATTGATTGAACCAGCATTGTTCGATGTAAAAGGCTTTCGATTTAGTCTGATGATTTGTGTGGCACAAACGGTTGGTTTATTCATCGGTATGTTGCTTGTACCGTTATGGATTCAACAGAGTTTAAAGCTGAGTCCGCTCTGGACGGGTTTTGCCCTTATGAGTAGCGCACTTGTGACTGGTCTATGTAGTCAGCCTGCGGGAAAATATCTCGATAAATACGGCGCGTCAAAAATCATGAGCTTTGGTCTCATCATCACCGCATTGTCTTTTGCATTGCTTGCATGGGCACCCGTACAAAATGTCTGGTTCATTATCTGTTGCATGATGTTGCATGGTTTGGGAATGGGACTGTCTTATATGCCTTCAACCACAGCAGGTTTAAATAGTTTACGTCAGCAACAGCAACATTTGGTCACTCAGGCTGCTGCGTTAAATAATCTGTTCCGTCGACTTTTTGCTGCAGTTGCCGTGGTACTTGCTGCTTTATATCTGCAATTACGCCAAGACATTTTTCAAACAAGTTCAAATACAGCGCTGGATACATTTAAAGGCATTCAAGAAATTTTTATTTTTTGTACTTTGCTTATCTTGTGCGCTTTGCCTTATGCATGGCGTTTTCCAGACCAACACAAAATGAATTAAATATTTAGGAAGATCAAAATGGGACAATTACATCCAGTTTTATCAAATACGCATCTGATTCAAAATACCTTTCAAGCATGGCAACAACCACAATCTGAACAGTCGAAAGCGGTTGAACAGCGTGTAATAAAACAATTATTACAAGCGCTTATTTTCGAAGAGATCATTGCCGCTGATCATGATGGTGAAAGTTTTATTGTTCAGGTGCAGGATCACCAACAGCAAACGGTGCAGTATAAAGCGTCTGGTCAGCGTCAATATAGTTATAACTTAGTTCGATTGGCGCGTGATCAAGATGTTCTCCGCCAAGATGCGCAAGGTAAGCAGCAACCAGCTCGTCTGAATCAAGTCATAGATGAAATTCTGCGTTCAATTACAGACGCCGCGAAAGTTGAAGATTTCATTTTTGAATTAAAACGTACATATATTCACGATTTACAGTCACAAGTGTGTTTTGAAAACTATGCCTTGCCTGCAATTCAATATCCTTACGATATTCTCGAATCTTATTTAATGGATGGTCATCCATATCATCCTTGTTATAAGTCACGAGTTGGTTTCAGTTTGCAAGATAATATCCATTATGGCGTTGAATTTGCACAGCCGATGGCGCTCGTTTGGTTAGCTATACATAAAGATATTGTTGCTGAAAACCATTCCAATAGTATTGATACAAAAGAATTTTTTAAGGCACAGCTAAATTCCCAAGACCTAATCCAATTTCAGCAAAAACTTAAAAATCAAGTTAAAGAAAGCGCTGATTATGTGTGGATTCCAGTTCATCCTTGGCAATGGGAAAATCATCTCATCTCAATTTTTGCCGAAGAAATTGCCGATCAAAAAATTATGTATTTAGGTCACAGCCATGATCGTTATTTGGCGCAGCAGTCCTTACGAACTGTGACGAATCTTCAGCATCCAGAAAAACCATATATCAAACTTTCGATGAGTTTAACCAATACATCGAGTTCACGTGTATTGGCAAAACATACAGTGATGAATGGACCAATCATTACTGACTGGTTGCAAGCTTTGATTGATCAAAGTGAAACTGCGAAAAAATTAGATTTTGCGGTATTGCGTGAAGTTTATGGTTTGAGTGTAGATTTCACCCGTTTACCTGCTTCACATGCAAAACAAGCCTATGGAACGATTGGCTGTTTGTGGCGTGAAAGTGTGCATCAATATTTACGTGAAGGTGAAGATGCGATTCCATTGAATGGGGTGAGCCATATTCAAAAAGATGGGCAAGCCTTAATTGCACCGTGGATACAGCAATACGGCATGGAAAAATGGACACGTCAATTATTGAAAGTAGTGATTACGCCGCTGATTCACTTACTATTTGCTGAAGGTATTGCGACGGAGTCGCATGGGCAAAATATTATTTTGGTACATGAGAAAGGGTGGCCAACCCGAGTGTTGCTAAAAGATTTTCATGATGGTGTACGTTATAGCCCAGCACACTTGGCACATCCAGAATTAGCGCCTGAACTCGATCAATTGCCGCCTGAACATGCCAAAACCAATAGTATGTCTTTTATTTTGACTGACGACTTGGATGGGATTCGTGATTTTAGTTGTGCATGTCTGTTCTTTGTGGCGCTGACAGACATTGCAATTTTTCTAAATCAAACTTATGCGGTGGTAGAACAAGATTTTTGGCAATGGGCAGCGGATGTAATTCAGGAGTATCAGCAACAACATCCTGAACATACTGAGCGTTATCAAATCTTTGATGTATTTGCCGACAAGTTACGTATTGAATCATTGACCAAGCGTCGCTTATTTGGTGATGGTCGTATTCAAATTAAGTTTGTTGATAACCCATTAGCACCTTTTAAAGCTCAGGTGAAGTGAGGTTATTTATGAATGCGCTGCAACCTGTCTATCAATTGACAGACAGAACAATTTTACAAGATTTTGTGAATGCCTTATTGGTCGAGGAGTTGATTCCTGAGCAATATGTTGTTGATTTTGAAACAGCACAAGCAAAGCTCAGTGGATTTGATATTGATCTAGAACCATATTTTAATGAACGACTTGAGCAGCAATACTTTGTATTGTTACTTGAGCAGCAATCAAAGCGATGTGTCTTTTTTCCTGTAAATCAAGGTATTGCTCAACCTTGGTGTTTTTTTGCTGAGTCTGAAATTCTCTTAGTAGATCAGATGAATGATCAGGGTCAACTTCAGTCGATTGAACTATTGGGATTATTCCAATATTTGCAAGATATGGGGGTATTTCAGCACTGTCAGACGAATAAAATTCAAAATTTTGCAGATCAGATCCAGAAGTGTTTGCAGCAATATCGTTTGCTGCAACAACACAAAGTGAATACACACGAGTTGATGCATCAAAGTTCCGCACAGATATTTCGTATTTTAGAGCAATATGCGGGTTATCGGGATCGTCCTTATCATCCTTTATCCAAGTTGAAGGAAGGGTTGAGTCAACAGGAATACCTGCAATATTGTCCTGAATTTGCGCAGGAACTCAGTATCCACTGGGTTGCGGTACATAAAGACAAAATGATGTTTGGTGCAGGTGTTGAGGATATTTTTACGCAACAGCCTAGCCAAATTTTCATTAATCGTGCCGAACGACATCAACTGAAACAGGAAATGTTCCAGCGCGGATTGAGTGAATCGCATATCGCCATGCCTGTGCATCCGTGGCAGTTCAAGCATTTATTTGAACAATTCTTTGCTGAGGATGTAGCTGTAGGTATCTGTCAGCCATTGAATTTTATTTCAAAAGGAATGTACGCCACTGCTTCAATGCGAAGTTTATTGTCTGAGTATATTCCACAAGAAAGTCTGAAATTGCCGATAGGGATTAAAGCACTTGGTTCATTACGCTTTCTTCCGATCGTAAAAATGATTAATGGTGAGAAAAACCAGAAACTATTGTTACAAGCACAGCAAAAAGATCCTGTGCTGCAACAAAAATTATGGTTATGTGAAGAAACTCAATGGTGGTCTTATTTACCTGAAAAACAGCAAGATCGAAGTGCTGATAATGAATGGTTATTTGTAGAGAAACCGACACATTTAGCCGCTCAACGCCGTCGTATTCCACCTGAATTATTGCAGCAGCCGTATCAACTGATTCCAATGGCTAGTCTGGGACACAAGATTTCAGGTCAGCCGGCTGTGTTTGATTATATTTTGCAGCAACAAGGGCTGTCGAATGGAACGGCCGAGGTGTTAGAGCAATTCGCCCAATTATGTGCATGCTTTTTTGAAGTGAATTTACGTCTGTTCCGTTTGGGTTTGATGGGAGAAATTCATGGACAAAATTTATGTCTGGTGCTTAAAGATGGTCAATTTGATGGCTTGATGTTTAGAGATCATGACTCATTGCGTATTTACTTACCGTGGGTATTACAAAATGGTTTGGATGATCCAGATTATTTAAGTCCACATGATTTTAGAAATACGCTCTATCATGATTCAGTCGAAGAATTATTGTTCTACATTCAGACTTTAGGCATTCAAGTCAACCTTGGCTGTATTGTCGAGACTTTGGCGAAACATTATCAGATTGAAGTGCGTGAATTTTGGAAGGTGTTGGCTGTTGAGTTGCAACAGATACTGGAACAATTAGATTTTCAGCCTGAAATTCAAAAGCAGTTACAACGTTTGTTGTTTGAGTCACCACATTGGCCTTATAAACAATTGCTTCGACCGTTGCTTGAACAAGAGACTCGAATAGGCAGTATGCCTTCAGGTATCGGAAAAACGAGCAATCCACTTTGGCAAGTTTTCAATCAGTCATAGTAGCGATGAATGAATAGTTACTGTGCTAATCAAGCAAGATTAACCACGCCAGTTTCAGTGTTGCGGCAACATCTGAAACTGGAGGTGTGTTATTTAGACACAAAGACGGTCACTTTAGCAGATTTGCTTGATGATTCGATTTGTGAAAATACTCTTCAAGACTTTGCAAAACGTATTCATGCTAAAAACCTAAGCTGTGCCAGCTCTTTATTTGTCAAATATTGGTCTACTGTTTGGATCTTACCTTTTCTTTATTGCCAGGCGGCATCTTTAACTTTTGTGAAATGGCAGAGTTCAATCTTAGCTGTCAACTTACCCTGTGAATGGTACTGGGATCGGACATTGCAGTTGACAAACTCTGAGGCTTTATCTCTTGAAGTGATGTCTTTGCAGGATGTTGGTGCAATGTTTGATCAGCTCAATTGTGTGTTCCAACAGATCGCTAAGGTTGGAAGAGTGTCTTATGCCTTGATTTGGGAAAATGCTGCGGTTCGTGTGGTGCAGTTCTATCACTCATGGACACAGCAAAACATAAGTCCTGAGATGCAAGAAAAATTACAGCAACAACAACAGCTCATCAAAATGCGTTCAGCTCAAAGTTTTCATTTAGCTGAAAATCCTTTTGTTCGTCTTTGGAGTCACTGGCATCCAGAGTTTGCAACCTATATGAGAAAAAAGTGCTGTTTGTATTTTCAGTTAGAGGAAGCTGGTCAAACTTTATGTCGCAACTGTCCATCACAGCTAAAACAGATCAAATGAGAACATTTTATGAACCAGAACATAAACCTAGAAGCGCTTATAGCAGCGTATAAAAATATCGCGACCTCAACCATTGGGCATGTATTGGATGAAGGGCATATTCCACATGTTTTTCCAATGTCTCCTGAACAAAGTCTAGTCGGTGTGATTAGAACAGCGCGGCTTGAGTCAAAAAATGCAAGCAAATTAAGAGATGTCTTAATGAGCTGTCGGTCGAACGAAGTCCTCATCATTGATGCACGATATGATTTACAACGTGCATGTTGGGGGGAGCAAAGGAGTGTAGCTGCGATTCATTGTGGTTTAGCTGGCGTTGTCGTGCTTGGTGCTATTACTGATCGACAGGCGTTATCAAAATTAAAGCTTCCCATTTTTTCACATGCTGTCAGTTGCTTAACCACGCGTAATGAAGGTGAGAGCTTGGTTGAAATGGACACAGAAATTTATATTAATCAGTTCACGGTGCATTCTGGTGATTTATTAGTGGCTGATGCAGATGGAGTTTTTGTCTTGCCGATTGAGACAGCACATCAATATTTGGAGCAGTTTCAACATCTCGAAACTGAGGAAAAAATCAAAAAAGACAATTTTTTTCGTCTGAATGAAATTAATGAATACTATTTTTAATATAAATCATTCTCATTAATATTTAAATTTAGTATGATGAGTCGCCTTTTGGATATTTTTTGAGTGATATTAGGGCTCTGGAGAAATGAGAAAATGAAAGCGAAGAATGAGTTTGGGGCGAAAAAAGTACTGTTTAAAATGACACCATGTTGTCTTGCTGTCATGGCAATGTTTGCTCAGCATGTCTATGCAGATACAAGTTCAAATGAAGTTGCTACTGAAGAATCTAAGGAAAAACCTGTTGCACAATTAGAGAAAATCGTTGTTACAGCTACGCGTACGCCAAAAAATATTGCAGAAATTGCGGGGACTGTTCAAACCATTGACCATAATCAAATTGCGCAGCAAGCAACGGCGGGGCGTAAAGTTGCTGATGTATTAGCGCAACTTGTTCCATCACTCGCACCAAGTAGTGGAACTACGAGTAACTATGGTCAGACGATGCGTGGCCGTAATGTATTGGTGATGATTGATGGTGTATCTCAGACTGGTTCGCGCGATGTATCACGACAACTCAATAGTATTAGCCCGAGTATGATTGAACGTATTGAGATCATTTCAGGTGCAACAAGTATTTATGGTTCTGGTGCTACAGGTGGCATCATCAATATCATTACCAAGCGTGCTGATACATCAAAACCATTGAGCTTTGAAACCAAAGTTGGAATCACTTCATCTGATACATTCCGTGGCGATGGTTTAGCTTATGAAGTTGGACAAACCGTTTCATTCGATAAAGACAATATCAATGGTTTCTTAGGTGCGAACTTTACCAGTCGAGGTTCTCAATTCGATGGTAAGGGAGAGCGTATCGCAACCGATCCATACCAGACCAGCCGTGAAGATACCGACACAATCGATGTAAATGGTCGCGTGAATATTGATTTAACAGATACACAGTCTTTGAGCTTTGGTGCGCAATATTATAAAGACAAGCAAGACACAGAATATGGACGCGATTATACGGGCGATGTCGTAAACAATCCTTCATATAAAGCAGTCAAAGGGTTGAAACTAGATAATCAACCATTTACTGAGCGTTATGCAGTAAATACGCAATATCAAAATCAAGAGTTTTTAGGACAAACCTTAAATCTTGAGGCATATTACCGTAAAGAAAATGCACGTTTTTTCCCTGTTTATGCACTGACTCAATTTGCAAGCCAATCACAATCTGAGATTGAAGTTGCTGGGCTTCGCTCAACACTTCAAAAAGAACTAAGCGTTGCTGATCGTGCCTTAAAACTAACGTATGGTTTAGATTACGATCATGAAAAAGATCATCAATACTATGACTTACTGAATGCATTGGATAATGGTCTAACTTATACAAGTACAGGCAAAAGTTATGGTGCTGGGCCTGATACAACGATTCAAAATATCGGTGCTTTTTTACAAGCTGATTATGAACTGACGGATCGTTTAAATATCCAAGCAGGCACGCGTTATCAATATATCAAAGCAGATACAGATGCTTATATTCCATCAAGACAAGCTCAACGAGCAGCTCAAGGGCAAAGTGCTGATTTGACCGTCATTCCAAGTGACTCAACCAATTCAGACAAGTTTCTATTCAATTTAGGTGCTGTATACAAATTAACGGATGATCAGCAAGTCTTTGCGAACTTCTCACAAGGTTTCAGTTATCCAGATGTTCAACGTATGCTACGTGATGTTGCGATTTATACGCTTTCAACAGCGAATATTGAACCGATCACAGTGAATAGCTATGAATTGGGTTGGCGTTTAAACCAAGATGATGGTTTAAATCTTGGTGTAACAGGCTTCTATAATACGTCCGATAAGGTTGTACAGTTTAATGCTAACCGTTCTGCTAGTGTGGCTGATGCAGATCAACGTGTATATGGTGCAGAGCTCACAGCAAGTTATCCATTCATGGAAAACTTTAAAGTCGGCGGAACACTTGGTTATACCCGCGGACAATACGAGGATGCTGCTGGGAAATGGCGTGAACTCAATGCTTACCAAGTTTCTCCGACCAAAGGAACGGTATTTGGTGAATGGAATAATGATGAGGGTTATGGCGTTCGCGTACAAATGTTAGCGGTTAAAGGTACGGATAAAGCAGCCAAAGATGATCTCGTTGCTGTAACTGACGATAATATCCTTCCAAACTCAGCGGCAAAAATTACAGGTTATACCACCATGGATGTGCTAACACATTTCCCTGTAGGAAAAGGGCGCTTAGACTTTGGTGTCTATAATGTGTGGAACAAAGATTATCGTACTGTATATAGCCAACAATCGGCTGTCTCATTTGCTAAGTTATCAAGTTTACCTGCTGAAGGTCGTACCTATGGACTAAGCTATACAATTAATTACTAATAAAATTTGAGAAAGAAATATTGATTGGATAATGAGTATTTCTTTCTCTGTAAGCTTTTTTTGAGTGCAAGGTAATTAAGATGAGCCGAATTGAAAAACAAGAAAAATTTAATCTGACTTATCGCAGAGTATTTTTCATCTGCCTTGCAGCTTATTGTTATAGCTCTTGGCTAAGTTTGGTTTTGGCAAATTGGTTACCGTTTGCGACAGCAGAAAACGTCTATTTGGCCGTATTTTTAAGTTTTATTTTCTTCATTTTCTATGTGGTATTAGCCACTGCGGTGATATCTAAACTTTGGTTTTGGAGTATGAATAGTTTAGGAGTATTACTTCTTGCAGGTTATTGGTTATTAAACAGATGGGGAATGACCTAATGAATTTTCGTCAAATACAAGCCATTGTGCATAGCTGGTTTGGCATTGTTGTTTTATGGGGCATCTTCTTTATATTTTTTACAGGTTCCGTCGCTTATTTTCGTACAGAGTTGAATGTCTGGGCGCAACCTGAAGCGATGAGTCGTATTCAACATATTCCATCTACTCAACAGTCCGCTCAAACTGCTTTTAATTATCTTAACCAGCACGCTGAAGATGCGAAACGTTGGAGAGTCACTGTTGCAAACGAGCGAATGCCTGTCAATTTACTACAATGGCAAGATGAAAATGGACGGTATCAACAATTACAGAATCCACTCACTGGCGAGTTACTGAATCCAGTACGTGATACTTTGGGTGGTGATTTATTCTTTAAATTGCATTACACCTTGTATCCGCTACCCAGCAAAATTGGCAGTTTTATTGTCGCTATTATTTCAATTATTTTTTTAATTAGCCTGATTTCAGGGATTATTACCCATAAGAAAATTATCAAGGAGTTCTTTGTTTTCCGATCTTATAAAGGACAACGATCTTTACTCGACCTACACCATATAACGGGCATTGTGACGTTTCCTTTTTATTTGATTATGGGGTTTACAGGCTTATTGATTCTATTTTATCTAGTATTGCCGTGGGGACTGTCGCAGCATTATGGGAAAGCTGGCATTCCTCAATTTTATAATGAAATGCAGTATATAGAGATGGCGAAACCCTCTACATCATCGTCATCTAAAACAATGCAGCCGTTTAAAAAATTTATTGAGCAATTACCAGCTCAGACACAAACAGGGGCATTTTTAGATAAATTTGAAGTAAGAAAACCCAATACAGCGGATGCGGTGATTAGTTTTGAATATAACTATAAAAATATTATTACCTTAAATACACCTCAATATATTTTTGCGGCAAATACGGCTGAGTTACTTGAGCAGCCAAGAAACTTAAGTGCTGTGGCTCAGTTGGCTTCATCGACGTATGGCATTCATCTTGGTTATTTTGCATCGATGTGGATGCGTTTTATTTTGTCGTGCATGGGTATTATTGGCTGTGTAATGTTGATAGCTGGAGCATTGCTATGGCAAAAGAAGCGAATCAAAGCCCAAAATCATTTTAGTTATAAATTAGTACAACAATTGAATTTCTTTACCTTTTTAGGGCTTCCTTTGGCTTCCGCAGCTTATTTATTCGCTGGGCGAATATTGCCTGCAACGTTTGAAAGCAGAAGCAGCTATGAAGTGTCTACTTTTTTTATGATTTGGATTTTGAGCCTGTTATTCAGCTTAACTTTAAGTGTTCGCAAAGCGATTTTATCTTTGTTGATCATTACGGCATTGGTCTTGCTCATGATTCCAATCATTAGTTTTATCACCGTGCCTGAAGCATCTTTATTAAATAGTACAGTTCATGGTCAGTGGTGGTTGGCAGGTGTTGATCTTGCTTTTCTATTGCTTGCTTTGGCTTATATCGCAGCAATCCTGTTCTATCTCAAAAAGTTTAAAGTATCTGGAGAGATAAAATGAGTTTTGCAGCATTGTTTTGGTCCTTAGCTGCCGTGATGCAGGGCTGTATGTTGAGTCAGTTTGGTCAGAAGCATCTGAAATACGATGGGTTAAATCAAAATCTTAAAAGAGTTTTGCCTTGGCTAACAGTTTTATTCTTGATGATTTCATTGCTAATGAATTGTCATTATGAAGGTTCTTCAGTTGGACCTTTAACATGGCTATTCGTGATACTAACAACAGCATTTTTTTTACAAGTACTTAGTTTTTATCTATTTAGAAAATATTTCATTTTGATTTGGTTAGGTTCGATCATTTTCGCTTTTATTTTTACAGCACTAGAGCTTTTAGCGTTTATTTAAGCTTTTCAAGGTAGAAGCGAATACGCTCTTATAAATAAATTAAATTAACAAAAAACAAGAAAAATAAATTCCACCATTTAATGAAAACGATTATTATTATCATTTAATGGTAAAAGCAAGGAACTATATAATGCTTACGCTTTCACAAAAACTTCCAGACTATTTCGAATACTATGAAGACGGAACGCAATACTATTTGCGTCAAGTACAATACCCGCAAGATATTCCGCTTTTACACCAATGGATGCATGAACCGCATGTGATTCCTCAGTGGCAATTGAATAAGTCAGAACTAGATTTACAGGTTTATTTTGACAAGATGCTGGCAGATGATCATCAACGTTTATTGATTGTCGGGATTGACGGTAAAGATGTCGGTTATACCGAAATTTATGAAGGGAAACGTGATCGTTTAGGCCGTTATTACGAAGGAGATGAGCAAGATCTAGGTTGGCACTTACTGTTTGGTGATAAGTCAGTTTTTGGTAAAGGTTTCTTACGTCCAACCATTCGTTTACTAAGTTTTTATATTTTTGAACATTCGCAAGCAAAAAAAATTGTAGGTGAACCTGATCATACCGTTAAGCCGTATGCGGCTGTAGTTGAAGAAATGTGTTATGAAAGCCAGCGGTTAATTCCAATGCCAGAAAAAACGGCGATGTTGTACTACTGTTATCGAGAGACTTTTTATAATAAGTTCGAGAGCTATTTCAAAGCTTCACAACAACAATCAGAGGCTCAACCAGCCTAAATCTCGTAAATAATATAGGTGCTGCAACTGAGACATGGGGGTTAACTATGTCTCAGTGATAATCATAGCTTTGGATATTTATTTACTTTTTAAAGTCTAATCAACATAATTTAACTGAAGTCCTTAGATATTTAATCTCTCTGTAGATTGATCCATATGATCAAATAGCATTCATATTTTATATGGTTATGCAAGTCAACTTCCCCATAAATTACAATTATAGTGCGGGTTTGAAATGATTTGATTCTTTTTTGATCAAATTTATTTCATTTATTTACAATTCGGATTTTATGCTCATTTTTTAGTTAATCTATAAAAAGCGATAGTAAAAGAAAGGAGTACAAATGCTTATTTTTCATGATTATCCTGTTCAAGGGGCGCTCTTTGACATGGATGGGACGATGTTTGACACGGAACGTTTACGTTTTCAAACATTGAAACAAGCTTCAGAAGAGCTCATTGGACAGGAATTTTCTGATGACTATTTAATGCAATGTTTGGGACTGAGTGCTCGAACTGCTGAAGAACTAGCGAAAAAGTTCTATGGTGAGGATGTACCTTACGCGCAAATAAGAAAGCGCGCTGATGAATTAGAGTTAGAATCAGTTCGTATGAATGGTGTACCGATTAAAAAAGGTCTCATTCAGGTATTAGAGCGACTACGCAAGTCTGGTTTGCGTATGGCTGTTGCGACTTCAAGTCGTAGAGCAATCGCTGAAGAATATTTAATTAATGCAAATGTATATAAGTTTTTCGATTTACTGGTTTGTGGAGATGAAGTAGAGCGTGGTAAGCCTCATCCAGAAATCTTTTTAAAAGCGGCACAAAAACTAAATCTACAGCCACAACAATGTTTAATGTTTGAAGATTCTGAAAATGGTATTTGTTCTGCGAGTGATGCAGGCGGTATCACGATTTTATTTAAAGATATTAAAGAACCAAATGACCGAATGTTGTCTAAAGCAAAATTCTACTATCAAGACATGTATGAATTTTTGAATGCTTTGGATGAATATACTCCCGAAATCGGTATGCCACATTTACAAGAACCATTTCCGCAAAGTTTGAATCAGCTTACTATTGGTATTCATGGCTTCGGGGCAATTGGTGGTGGTTATATTGCCCAAATTTTATCGCATTGGGATGGCTACACACGTCCAAAACGAATGTTAGCATCTACGCGAAATCGTTTATATCTTGAATCTGTAAATAGCTTTGGCAGTTATAGTATTCGATATGGTCAGTCTTCTTATGATGAGCGTATTGAAAATCTAAGCGTGATTGACGCTGATAATGAACAACAAATGCTCGAGATGTATATGCAATCGAGTTTAATCGCACTTTGTCTCCCAGAACAGGCGATTGCATCTGAAGCAAAAATTATTGCTAAAGGGCTGTTGGCGCGTTTTATGTCTCAGGATATGCAGAACAATGAGCCAATCACATTCCTGATCATTCTCAATAAAGTATGTGCCAAGTATTTGGTCTTAAAAAATATTCGAGAAGCTTTGCTTGAAATTACAGATGAAGATATTGCTGAGCACATTTTAAGTGAACATTACTTCTGTGACACCGTCGTGAACAGAATGGTTTCAAAACTCACCGATCAAGCTTTATATCGCCAGTTAAATATTAAGCATCGTCTGTTTAAGCAGTATCAGTCTGATCTTAATGATGAAACCATCGAGCTTTCGGATGAAACTGCTTTAACGGAAAAGCAAGAACAGCAAATTACTAACTGTCTGGAAGATATGCGTGGACAATTCCAAGCAGGTCAGTTCTTACAAAATATGGACTTAATCTTGTTCCATAGTGAAACGGATATGCCGATTTATGTTGAAAATCGCAGTCCATTATTGAGTAAGATGCGCCAAATGATTTTGGTTGATCAAATTTCAGATATTCAGATCATTAAGAACCGTTTATGGAATGGTTGTCATGCAATGCTAGCATGGTATGCAAGTACCATCGGCCATGAAATGATTGGTATTGCAATGGCTGATTCAAAGATCAAGAAATATGCGGAACAGGTTGTCGATGAAGTGAAACTAGGTTTGGTTAATATTGTACCGAATCAAGCCAAAGAACTAGATCGTATGGCTGAAAGTTTCCTGAACTCGTGTCGATCAGCTTATAAAGATCCATGTGAACGTGTCGCGCGTGATCCGCTGCGAAAGCTTAACTTTAATGAGCGTGTGTTTGGAAGCATTGAAAATCATATTCATCAAGCACTTCCTTATCAAAATTTATTGAAAGGTGCGGTGTATGGTTATGTTTATGCACTTAAAAATTTAAATTTTGATGGTGAAGAGGTTGCACAACATCTTCACAAAAACATTGCTCAGATGGATATTACGGATAGCCAGAAGAAAGTTTTGTCAGGCTTGGTCGTGCAAGGCATCCAAAATGAACTGAAAGAAACAGGTATTCAATTCGATTTTTTGAGTTTAGAACTTAATCCTGAATATGCCTAAAGCGATACACGAAAAGCACTTTAATTGTTAAAGTCATTTATGTTTGAATAACACAACTTTCTATAAGTATTTAAAGTTGTGTTATTACAAGCATCTACTCAGCTCATTTCAACTGAACGCCGTGATTATTCTGAATGGCATCATGGTCGTTCAGATTTTGCTGTGTGGTATATCGAAATAGATCAAGTAGAAGTTATTCAGTATTTAGATCATATTAAAACAAAATTTTCAGACTTGTTGATCGATTCCAATCAACGGCAGTACCACATCACTTTATTCGTTTGTGGATTTCTAACGCCAAAATCTTCACATTATGATGATGACTTTGAAATTAATACATTAAAGCAGCAGATTCAGGCATTAAACTCGCTGGAAATAGAACCTTTCGAACTTGAAATTACCCAGTTGGATAGCTTCAGCAGTGCATTATTTTTACAAGCTGAAAATAACAATAAAATTTTAGCTAAGATTCGCCAGCAACTCGCTCAATATTCAGATGAAATAGCTGCACTTGAGTATTGTCCGCATATTACTTTAGGTTTGTATAACGATGCTTGGCAAAGTGATTTAGTGCTGGATCGTATTCAAAGCATTGCCATAAAACCATTTAAAATTCAGGTGAAATATTTAACTTTCGGCTATTATAAAGCTCAGATTTTACAAGGATTACTTTATCCTTATCACCAAATTAGATTAGGTTAAATATGTTACAACTGATTTTAGGCGGTGCTCGCTCTGGAAAAAGCCGTTTGGCTGAGCAAATTGCAAAAGATACTGGTTTGACAGTTACTTATGTTGCGACGGCACAAGCCTTAGATGAGGAAATGCAACAACGTATTCAACATCACCAACAACAACGCCCAGCAGATTGGCATTTATGTGAAGAACCCATATTACTCGCTGATCAGCTTCAACTGCTAGATCAAGAAAACCATGTCATTTTGGTTGATTGTCTGACGTTATGGTTAACCAATCTATTGCTATCAGAAGATATCGCCTTACAGCAGATAGAAACAGAAAAATTATTAAATGTGCTACCGAAATTAAAATCACACATTATTTTAGTCAGTAATGAGACAGGGCTGGGTGTTGTCCCAATGGGTGAAATAAGCCGTCGTTTTGTCGACGAAGCAGGGCGTTTACACCAAGCTTTAGGCCAAATCGCAAATAAAGTGATGTTTTGTGTCGCAGGTTTTCCGATGATTTTAAAAGATGAGAAATAACATGTCTGAACAAGCTTCTTGGTGGTTAGAATCTATTCAACAGCCTGATATCGCGGCACAATCACAAGCTGAGCAACGTCAACTACAATTGACTAAGCCTACAGGTGCATTGGGTGATTTAGAGCAAATTGCGATTCAGCTTGCGAGTTTACAAGGAACTGTTCATCCACAGATTCAACAACCTTGGATTACGATTTTTGCAGGCGATCATGGTGTTGTAGAGGAAAATATTTCAGCCTATCCACAAGCTGTCACACGTCAAATGCTGCAAAACTTTGCTTCAGGTGGCGCTGCAATTAGTGTAATTGCGAAACATCATCAAGCTCAGTTGCAAGTGATTGACTGCGGAACAGTAGGTGAGCCTTACCAATATACTGGCGTTGAGCGTCATTGTATTCGTTCTGGAACAGCGAACTTTGCACAGCAAGCCGCAATGACTGAGCAAGAATGCATTGCAGCTATGCGATTAGGGAAAGAGAGTGTTGATCTTGCTCGAGCTAAAGCGGCGGATATCTTTATTGCTGGTGAGATGGGTATTGGGAACACCTGTTCTGCATCAGCATTAGCCAGTCTGTTATTGAATGAAAGTGCTGAGCAACTAACAGGTGTTGGCACTGGAATTAATAATCAGCAGCTTGCACATAAAGTTTCTGTCATTAATCAAGCAGTCAAGTTACATGCAGCACATGTTGCTGATGATGCTTTAAAAATACTTGCGGCTGTAGGTGGTTTAGAAATCGCAGCAATGACAGGTGCATATCTCCGTTGTGCACAGATTGGAATGCCAATCGTGGTTGATGGTTTCATCAGTTCTGTTGCTGCATTATGTACTGTTCGAATCCAGCCTCAGACAAGGGCGTGGATGTTGTTTGGACATCAATCTGCTGAGTATGGTCATCAACGCATTTTAAAAGAGTTAGACGCGCGACCGATTTTAAAAATGAACTTGAGATTAGGTGAAGGCAGTGGTGCAGGTTCAGCGCTTTCAATGATTCAACTTGCTTGCGCTTTACATAATCAAATGGCAACTTTTGCCGAAGCAGCTGTATCAGGAGATAAGGTTGCTGATTGATTTACTTCGGCACGGAGAAACGACTTTAAGTCATACCTTGCGTGGCCACACCGATGATGAACTGACAGAACAAGGTTGGTTGCAGATGCAATCAACCATTCAGAGCAATATAGACAATGGTTCGTCTTGGGATGTCATCTTTACTTCGCCATTACGCCGTTGTCAGTTGTTTGCAGAACGATTAGCTGTAAAAATACAACGACCTCTCATCGTTAATTCGAACATCAAGGAAATGAACTTTGGTGATTGGGAAGGATTAGCTACTCAGCATATTTATGAAAATTTTCCAGAGCAATTGGCAAATTTTTGGCAGTTTCCAACACAGTACCACGCGCCAAATGGCGAGTCTTTAGCCCAATTTAAGCAACGCGTGATGATTGGTTTTGAAGAAATTTCAATTCAAATGCAAACAGAAGATTGGAAAAATGCATTAGTTGTGACGCATGGTGGTGTCATCAAGTTATTAACCTGCCTCGCTAGAGAGCAACACCTCAATGATTTATTAAAAATGCCAGCTGAATTAGGCAATCTATATCAAATTGAATTATTAAAATCATTAGATCAATTGATGTTTATTGAACGTGATTAAGCACTTTTCTTTAATATTTTTTATTTTAACGATGTAATAGAGCTGTCATTGTCACTGCCTAAGATACATGACATTTCTTTATCTATAAGTAAATTAATTATGAAGATATTATTTAAAAGCAGTGTGTTATGTCTCAGTATTTTATTGACGGCTTGTAATAGTGATGATTCTCAAAATTCGCAAAAAACTCCTGATACAGATAGCTCATCTAAATTTTATCAAACCAAAACACCTTACCAACCACAGCAAGAAATAAAGACCTATGAGCAAATTCCTGAAGGTTATCAAGCAGTATTCACTGAATTAGTTGCTCGTCATGGCTCTAGAGGTTTATCAAGTATTAAATATGATTTAGCGCTTTATAATTTATGGAAACAAGCCAAAGCCGAGAATGCATTAACGCCTTTAGGTGAGCAACTGGGTGCAGATATTGAAGCAATGATGAAAGCAAATATTTTGCTGGGTTATGGTATTGATGGTATTCGTCAGTTTGGTTATGGCAATGAAACAATGGTTGGGATTCAAGAACATCGCGGTATTGCGGATCGTTTATTACAACGTTTACCCACATTATTTAAAACCGCAGCTGCTCAACCAGCGTCTATTTTAGTACAAAGTTCTGGTGTAGATCGCGCAATAGATAGTGCTAAATTCTTTACAAATGAATTGATTCAACAACAGCCTGAACTTAAAAACCAAATTACACCGCTTTCGTATACCAGTTTAGCCAGTGGTAGTGTTCCAACGATTGACGATGGTGGTGTAGACCGTTTTAAACTTTACTTTCACAGCTTGAACCAAGAACAAGATTTAACACAGCCTTTATCTGTACAGCAACAAGCGATTTATGATGCAAGTCAGGCTTATCAACAGTTTGAGGAAGAAGATGCTGATTTAGCTAATAAATTAGATGAACTGGCTGAAAATACGCGTGCTGAACAGGTTGCAATGCGTGTATTAATACCGATTTTTAAACCTGAATTTATTAAAAAATTAGGTACAAGCGGATATATTTTTTCGAACACTGGCTCATACACCGTTACTGCTCCATCAGGTGAAACCGTGACTGAAAATGGTAAAGGAAAGAATAAGATTGCTAGTGCTGTAAATGCGGCTGCTTATATTTATGAGTTGTATTCGATCTCAGGTGGAATGCAGTCTGAGCTTAAAGGCGTGAGTTTTGATAAATACATGCCAGCGGATGCCGCAAAATTTTATGCAGAGTTCAACGATGCCGATGATTTTTATGCTAAAGGCCCAAGTTTTACCGAATCAAATGGTGTTACAAGTGCGATGGCGCAAGGATTAAAACAGGATTTGTTTAGCCAAGTTGATGCAGTTATTGAAAGAAAACAGTCGCATCTTGCTGTTTTGAGATTCGCTCATGCTGAAATTATTATTCCATTGGCAACAAGTTTGGAATTAAATAACATGATGCAACCGTTGCCGTTACGTCAGACCTATAGCTATGACAACAGTGCATGGCGAGGTGAAATGGTGTCTCCTATGGCGGCAAATTTACAGTGGGATATTTACCAAAATGCTCAGGGGAGCACCTTGGTCAAAATGTTCTACAACGAGAAAGAAACCTTATTTAAGTCATCATGTGATTATGCGCGTACTAACTCAAATAGTTTCTACTATGACTATTTGAAATTAAAACAATGCTATCAAATGCAATAACCAACTGATCTTTTTTGATTGGGAATAGGCTTGCTATTCCCAATTTTATTTCTTCATAATCTGTCTATTAAAAAATTATTGAATGAAGCTGATTAAATATGATGCCTTTTTGGATTGCCTTGCAATTTTTGACGGTTCTACCAGTTGAACTAAAAACGATGCCAAGTGCAAAACAAAATGGTCAAGCCATTCTTTTTTATCCTGTTATTGGTCTACTTATCGGTCTTATTTTATTTGCTTGTTCAATTCTCTTGGTCAAACTTCCAACCTTACTCATTGCAAGTATCATTCTTGTATTATGGATTTGGCTAACGGGCGGTTTACATCTTGATGGTTTAGCGGATACTGCTGATGCTTGGGTGGGTGGTTTTGGTGATCCAGAACGCACATTGGAAATAATGAAAGACCCAACGTGTGGCCCGATGGGTGTACTCAGTTTAATTGTTGTTTGTCTTTTAAAGTTTGCAGCTTTATATGTGCTACTAGAACAGCATTTAAATTACTTTTTGCTGATATTTCCCGTATTAGGGCGTTGTGTTCCTTTATTCCTTTTCTTAACAACACAATATGTACGTGAAAAGGGTTTGGGCCGCTCTTTGACCGATTATCTACCTAAAGTAGCTGGTTGGATAGTTTTTGTCATTACATTATCATTTCTTTGTCTGTATAAATGGTTGGGATTTGCAGTTTTTATCTGTTTGATTTTTCTGCTGATTATTTTGCGATCATTATTTATAAAAAGAATTGGTGGGATTACAGGTGATACCGTTGGTGCAGCGATTGAATTGGTTGAAACGGGATTGATCATGACTGTGGTGATGAGTTCTTTTTATATTTAGATGCGAGTTTAGTGACTAATCTCCCTGATCAAAGAAAGATTAGTCTAATAGGTGTTAGCGTTTAGCTCGAATGAAAAAACCGAGAATGACGAGCAACGCAATCAATCCAGCAATGGTTGGTAGAAGAATATCTCTTAGTGTCTTATCTATCGGCAACCATGTCCATTTATGTAGATAAGCAAAGCTAAATCCTTCCAAAGCATCTTGTTGCGTGACTTGAGCTGCGATCACACCGCTACTTGGCTCGATATAGACTCGAAGTTGATTACTCAAACTCGTTTCTACTTTCACGACAGGCAAGCGTTTATTAATAAAACCGTACTCACCACCAAAGCTTGTGATCAAAGTTGCTTGTTTGAATTGATGAATAGATAGATTTAAGTAACTTGCTGCTAAGTTTTTACTTTGCTCAAGGACATCTAAATCTTCCGCACTCTGCGCATCAATCATTTCAATCGCGGGTGCCGTATCGTTTGAGTGACGGTGATGATCATGTTCATTCGCTGCGGTCATACTTCCTTGCAACTGAGGTTTGCCTGCCGATTGGATTAACCACGCTGCATGACTACGATCTAGACCAAATGTAATAGGTACAATGCTTAGACCCTGAACTGGATGTTGTGTAGCTCGTTTCCACGCGTCAGGACTTAAATCTTGTGCATGAAAAATAGAATTAAATACAGGTATTTCAGACTTTTTATTCCAAATATGATAAAAACCACTTATTACCCATAACAAGATAAATGTACTTAAGCTAATCGCTAGATAACGATGTAAAAATCGAATCGGTTTTTGACGTAGTCGATGGTTTTTACGATTGTGAATTTTAAAAAATAATCTAAACCCCATAAAAACTAAGCACAAGATTCCAATCAAGGTGAACTGCATAATCAGTGATTGACCTTTCCAAGGTTGATCACCCCAAGTCCATGTATGACCTAAACGGAAAATTTTCGCCATCCACATTTTTTGATCATTTGATAATGTTGCAAGTCTTGATTGCGACGGATCAACATAGGCTCTAAGTCCATTATCATAATTGACACGCCAAACGGGGAGCAGACGGTTCACACTTGGATAATCATCACTAAAACTCGTAATGATTTGTGCTGAAACAACCTGTCGTTTCGATAAGCCTGTGTACCAATTGGCTAATCGAATTACATTAAATTGTTCTGCATTTTTAATGATTTGACCAGTTCGGCTATCGTAGTATTCAGCAATATTCTGCTTTGGTTTCAATATACGATAGGTAACTTGCTCAGGTGTCAGTTGTATGGTTTGTAATGCTGAAAACTGTTGAATGTTTTGTTGCTGTAATACTTGATTTGCTGGTATTGCAGCATGCAAATCAAGTTGTTGAGATGGTGGCATTCGTTTTACAGGCTGAGGTTGTGTTGCACTCATAATAGGATGCAACACACCAGTTAAAGCCCACAATAAAACTAAAATGCCGAGAACTGTTCCAAAACTACGGTGCAGAGACAATAGCTTCTTAAGTTGCTTGGCATTCATATTCTATTTCCCGAAATGATAGCTTAAACCGACTAAGTACGTTCGAGGCGCAGCTGGGGTATAGCTGACTTGGTTATTACTAAACGAAGTGCTTTCAGCATAATCAACATCCGTTGCATTTAGAATTTGTCCGTAAATTTCATATGCAGCTTTACGGTAATTCGCACGTAAATTTAGAATGGTATGTCCATCATATTTTTCGGTATTAGCATCGTTAACCCAGTATGCACCAACATAAACACCTTCAGCCGAAAGTGAAAGTTCAGGCGTAGGTTTGATTTGATATTCGACTGTTCCAAAGGTTTTTGGCGCGCTTGGCATGGTATTGCCGCTGTAATCTAAAACACTAGATGGCTGAAACTCTTTGTATTCATGTTTTGCCCAACTACCAGAAAGTTTCAGGCGTTGATCATACAAGTCGCTAATTTTCCATCTCCCACCAATTTCAACACCTTGGTGCAGCGTTTTACCCGCATTACGTGGTTCGCGTGTATTATCAGGTTTGGTATAGCTAATGACTTCATCTTTGCCATTTAAGCGATATAAAGTGATTTCTCCATCAAGACGATCATCAAAAAGCTTAAAGCGCAATCCCGCATCAATATTGTTAAATGTTGCCTCTTTTAGATCAGGTGTCACGAGGTTTGCACCATATAAGCTACTCACTTCTGGAGGAACAAAGCCCTGTGACCAGTTGCTATAAAGGTCCATATCAGGGGTTATATTCCACACAAAACCTAATTGAGGACTGGCTTTGTGAAAGTTACGTTTTTCATCAGGCGCACCAGTGACTTTAGAGGGGGTTAATTTATTATCATAGTCATAACTGATCCAGTCATAACGTGCGCCAGCAACTAATTTTAGATTTTCTACTGCCTGCCAATTTATCTGACTGTAAAGAGCTTGGTTGTTGACATCGACATTAAAATCGCGAAGTAATTGGCGTTGTTTATAACCTGTGTAAACTAAGGTGTTTGGATCACGGAACACTTCTATATCGTTGGTTTTGGCTTGATTCGGTGAGTGATCAGCCATCGCACCAACGATCAACTTTACTTGGTCGAAGTTCATCGAGTGCTGTAAATTCAAACCATAAGATTGAAATGCATTATAAGTTGTTTGACCGCTATAAGTGCCAGTTGGCTTACCATTTTTGATATCTGTGCGGATGTTATAGCTAGGATTCTGATCTGTCGTATTATCACGATAATACAAGGTCGCTTGGCTTTGTTGTTGGTCACTCCAGCTATGACTGAGTTGCGAGGAAATACGAGTTGCATCAACTTCACGATAGGTAAATGTTTGATAGCTATAACCTGGACGTTTGTTATAGTCATCTGTATTTAAACTACCTGTCATATCCGCTTTGAGATGGTTATAACTGACAATATTTTTCAGTTGTGTTGCATCTGAAATATGCCAATCATGCCTTAAAGTCACACTTTGTTTATTACTTTCGGCGTGATCTTGCCAGCTATTACCACGATCACTCGCGTATGCGGAAATCCTTAAGCCATGTTCACCATAGGCGCTATCAAAAGTATTGGATGCACCTGCATCTAAACGGCGGTATCCCTCAGAACTGGCACTTAAACCTATATTTGCTGTAGGCGTTAAACTTGGTGCTTTAGTTAAAAAGTTAATCGTTCCACCAATCGCATTACTGCCGTATAAGCTACTCGCTGGACCACGTAGGATTTCTATATTATCGATCCCAGCCAAATTGACTTCGTATAACGCATTGTGGTTAAACACGCCCACAGGACGTATAGATAAGCCATCTTCTAAATATTGATAAACCGCAGCAGTAGTAATCGGTTGGCGAATGGACATCATGTGTTGTTCATTCGCCAGATCATTCATACGGACGCCAGGTGCTTGATTAAGCACTTGTCCAATGAATGTTGCATGTTTATCTTCGATATCTTGAGCGTTAATTTTACTGATTGCAGCAGGTGTATTGTTGATTGATTCACCTTCACGGTTTGCGGTGATCACAATTGTGGCTAATGTTTGCGGTTGTTCAGAAGGTGTAGCTTCAGCAAAAATGATTGAACTATAGCTCGCAGAAAGGCAAGCAGCGGTTAATACTGACAAACGGAATTGAGTAGTCATGTTGAACTCTATAAAAGCAATAAACAGGGCTGTACCACAGTGGTTTACTGGACACGATGTAAAAATGCGGTTTATAAAGTGAGTGGTGGGGCTTGTTTTAAGGGAAGTGTGTAGAAGATACGGGGTATATGTAAATCTTCCGTCCATGTATAGCAAAGGCAGCGTACACGGCTAAACCACGCCAAAAGAAAGATAAGTACAAAAGCAAGTAATGGTACGATCACAGCAGCATCTAAACCATGAGAACATAAAGGACAATGTTTCATGATTTGACTTGCAAGTGCAAAAACAGCCTGTGCATGTTCACTAAGATGTGAATGCTCAGCATGCTGCATATGCTGTTCGTGTTGCATATGATGCATCGTGTGATGATGAATTGAATGTGTTTCTGAAGCCATCAAGCTATTTTGTATATCTGTAACTTGGCAATGGCTTGGCATTGCATAGAGCGCAGGTACGACACCTATATGCACCATTGTGGGCAAGAAGATATGCCAGAGTAAACAAAGCAAAGTTACCGCGCCTAGGGAGGCACGCCACTTTAGCAAATGTTGACGGAAACTGGATTGCATATCAGCAAAGCGTCGTAGTAGAAATGTGGCAGCAGTATAATTAAAAAAATATTACAGTTCAAAACAAATCCCATATTTAAGGAATATAGATATATGCAAGATTACCGTATAAATTTTCCAGATTTTTTCGATGATGAAGAATGGATAATAGAATCTAAAGGGTGGATCATTTTAGTATTCACGTATAAAAATGAAAATTATGAATTAAGTTTCTATGACCCTGTTCGTTTAATGCAAACAATAAATGATGATTTAAATTCGAGCCAATATTTTTTACAAGAAAATTTAATAGTCATTCCAAACGTAAATAAGAGAAACATTGAGAATGTCATTCAAGATTTAGTAAGCCATCCTCAACTAATAGAAAATTTAAAAATAAAAACAGGCTCATGAGAGCCTGCTTTACATCTATTTAAAGATTAACGATTTGGCAAAATATTTTTTAATGCTTCATGCATTTCGAGTAATGCTTTTTCTGTCGTATCCCAATCAATACAGCCATCAGTTACTGACTTACCGTATTCTAGATCACATAGGTTTTCAGGAATATCCTGACGACCACCTTTAAGGTGACTCTCAACCATGATCCCAACGATTGATTTGTTACCATCAAGAATTTGTTCAGTGATGTTTTTCAAAACTAAAGGTTGTAAGTACGGATCTTTGTTTGAGTTGGCATGGCTAGTATCAATCATGATCTTGTTGCTAACTTTAGCTTTTGCCAAAGCTGCTTCAGCATCGGCAACAGAAGTTGCATCATAGTTTGGCTTACCATTACCACCACGTAATACGACGTGAGCGTAAGGGTTGCCTTTAGTATTAATAATTGCAACTTGACCATTTTCATTTAGGCCCAAGAAGCTATGGCCATGTTTAACAGATTGCATTGCATTGGTTGCAACTGTTAAGCCACCATCTGTACCATTTTTGAAACCAACAGGAGATGATAGGCCTGATGACATTTCACGGTGAGTTTGGCTTTCTGTAGTACGCGCACCAATCGCAGACCATGAAATCAAGTCTTGATAGTATTGTGGTGAGTTTGGATCAAGTGCTTCAGTTGCACATGGCAAACCTTTTTCATTTAAATCAATCAATAATCCACGACCGATATGTAAGCCTTTTTCAATATTGAAAGAGTCATTCATGTCAGGGTCATTGATTAAACCTTTCCAACCGACGGTGGTACGTGGTTTCTCAAAATAAACACGCATTACAAGATAAAGCGTATCTTTAACTTTTTCGCTTAACTCTTTCAAACGATCAGCATATTCATGCGCAGCTTTAGGATCATGGATTGAACAAGGGCCAATCACGACAAAAAGACGCTTGTCATTGCCGTCTAAAATATTACGTATAGTTGCACGTCCTTGTAATACAGTTTGAGAAGCAGCTTCAGATAAAGGAAGATCAGCTTTCAATTCCGCTGGAGTAATCAAAGTCTGAATGCTTTTAATATTAACGTCGTCGATATCTGGCTGAGAAACTGGATTTGACTGTAGAGTATTCATTGCTGTCACAAATTTAATCTAAAAGAAGAGGTTATTTTGTCTACGAATATAGCACGAAATGTCGACTGATTAACTAGCGAATCGCATAATTTGTGCAGAAACAATCGACATTTATTGGCTTAAACCGTTGTTGTTGAATGGCTTGTTTGTTGAATTACAACAGCCTGATGAGTTTCAACTGGCTTTGGTTTTGCTTTAATCGGGTTCACCATAAAGTTAACACCTAAGGCAAATAGGGTAATACCAAGAATCTTACGGATCAAGCGTTCTGGCATACGAGAGCTGATGAGTGTACCAACGACGATCGCAGGGATAGAACCAACCAGTAGCCACATCAATAATGTAAAGTCGACATTGCCAGATGACATATGACTTAAACCAGCAACGGCTGTCAATAAAACCGCATGTACTACATCAGAACCAATGATACGAATCATTGGTAGATTTGGAAACATGATCACTAATGCCATGATACCGAAAGCGCCAGCGCCAACAGACGATAGTGTTACAAAGATGCCGAGCACGATGCCCATGATCAGAATATACAAGCGTTTATGTTGTAACGCATGTTGTTCACTTTCCATATTCGCTTGTTCACGATTACGGAAACGGTCAAAAAACTTTTCAATTTGAGTGCGGAAGACAATTGAAATACCAGTCAAAGTCAACATGAAGCCCAATACTGTAGTTAAGACTGCTTTATAGTGAGTTGATTGACTTAGATAGTGTTCAAGCACCCAAGACGTTGCAAATGAAGCTGGGATACTACCTAAAGCTAGCCAAAGAACAATTGGCCAAACAATATTGAGCTTTTTGGCATGTACCACCGATCCACAGAATTTAGAGATAGATGCATAAAGTAAATCTGTACCGATAGCGATATGTGGTTCAATCTTAAAAAGGCTAATTAAAATGGGAGTCATTAATGAACCACCGCCAACACCTGTAATACCTACACAGAAGCCAACGAGGACACCAGCCATAATAAATTCAATAGGACCAAACATCGACAATATGCCTAATTATGCAAAAACCAGCATATCTTATGCCTTTTTTAGATAACTCGTTGTGATGAATAGTGATTTACTTATGCAAAAAAAAGCTAAAGAAATTCTAAACACATTAATTCTTCAGTTTCTTCTGCGGTTTTGACATCACCTTATTTATGCGAAGAACCATAAGAAAAGTAACAGGTGTCGCTAGAATCCACCAACTCACAAATCCAATAGAACGGCCATACGTAAGCGCAAGCAAGCTACCAGCAACTAAGAAACAGATAAATGCACATCCTCTAAACTGCATTTTAAAACGAATTAATCTTTGTTGTTGTTTGAGAGATGCTTGGCTAATCTGTTTTGCACTACATTTATAAAGCACAAACATACCGAATAAGATAAGTAAAAAGCTGAGTACGATCATGCGCTTGCCTCAGTGTGTGCCAATTTCGTTTTGATTTTTTGTGCCGATTTTTGTTGGATCGGATGGATATTTCTATAAACAAATAAAGCAAATCCAGCAGATAAAATAAAGAATAAATCTACTCTTAAAAAAGCCCAATAACTTTGAAAATCAGTAACAAGTTGATGATTGAGCAGATAAATTAAATCATAAATCGGTAAGGCAATCGCGACTAAGCCTAAAATAGCAACTTGAAATTGCCATAAATATTGTTTCTTGGTGAAAAGCGCAATGATTAAACTTAGCGTCCATACAACAAAGAAACTGTATATCTCATAATTTGGTGTAGTTTCGGTGATTTGCAAAAATCGATTAGCAAACATATAAGCGAACATGGCAATTGGCAGGCCTATAAACGTCGCGATATTTAAACGATCAACCAAATAATGCCCTAAATGGAATTGATTAGATTTATTTTGGATTTGACGTTTCAAACTCCAAAGTAATAAGCCAGATGCAATCATCAAACATCCTAAAATCCCTGAGCAGAAGAATGCTAGACGCAGTAAAGGCTGCGCAAAAGTTGCCATATGCAAACCATATACACCTGCATTTAGAGTCGCTACAGCACTGTTATTTTTTGTATTTCCTAAGATATTACCTGTCGCATCAAAAGTAATTTGGGGCTGATTTAAGGTGATCGAGTGATCTTCTAATTGTTTAAAACTGATCGTCGCTTGATCCGTATTTGGATTTTTCACTTCTATAGTTGCAAGTGCTTGATCGCCCCATTGTTGTTTTACTTTTTCCAAGAGCGTTTGAATTGGCAGCATTTCAGTTTTGATTGGATCAGCATTATGATTATTATTGACACTGATCGTTCTAATTTCAGTGAAATATTGAAAAGGATTATCTGGATATAATTTTTTCATTCCGAATGGTAAGTAGAGGTAAAAGAAAATTGCTAACCCAGTGAAAGTGATGGTCAGGAAAAAGGGCAGTGCTAGTACAGATGAGACATTATGAAAGTCGAGCCATGAGCGCTGTGATTTGAAAGTTCGTAATGTAAAGAAATCGGTGATAATTTTTTTGTGCGTTATGATTCCTGAAATGAGTGCAATTAACATAATAAATGCAGCAAGACTGGTAATTAAACGCCCAATTAATACGGGCATACCATAAAGCTGAAAATGAAAATTATAGAAGAAATCACCACCTTTAGTATTTGATAACTTTAATTCTTCGCCTGTGTTGGCGTCTAATGTTTTGCTTTCGTACCCTCCAGTTGCTTTTTCCCAGTACATTTTATTCACGGGATTTTCTTGATTGGCAAGACTGACATACCAAGATTTAGCATCTGCTGCATTTTTATTTAGATATTCAACCGCCGTTTTAACCGCGACATCCTGATTTATTCGATATTGTGCGAGCTGAGGTTGCATCCAAAGGTTGATGTGATGACGATAGTAAGCGCTTGTTCCCATCAAAAAAATGGCAAATAACAGCCATCCAAAAATTAAACCTGTCCATGTGTGTAACCAAGCCATAGACTGGCGAATGCCTTTGTTTTGCATGGTTAATTTACACCTATTGATAGACCAAATAAGCAGCTTACGAGTATCAAACTGATCAATGTGATTTTCCATAAAGAGTTGATACAGAAGCTAATAATGATGAATGCTACATAGAACAGAATAGACAGGAATGCAGCAAGATAAATCGCCTCTGCTTTAGCTAAAATTTTTGCGAATAGAGTCGTTAGGCTTGAACATAAATACATCGTGCAAAGATAACCAAGCACAAATGTAAAAGCGAAACGGTAAAACACACTGATTCGATAGATGATGCTAATTGAGGTTGATTTAGCCATAACATGTCTTAGGGGAATAATAGAAATAAATCACATATGAAAATGATTCTTGTTAATATTAATATCTAAATAAAACTCAAGCAATTACTCAGCTATCGTAAATATAGATATTATTTTTAATTTTAAAAGTTAAATTAGATAGTGGAGCATTTTCACCAATCAAGAACAAATTGATTCCTATGTTATGATTCGATGTAAAATCATTTTGTTAGAATTACTCAGTATTTAAATGGGGCGTTGGTCTTGGTAAAGCAAAAACTAAAAATTGGAATCGTCGTGGGTGAAGTTTCTGGAGATACTCTAGGTGTTAAACTCATGCGCAGTTTTCGCGAGCAAGGGATCGAGGCTGAGTTTGAGGGAATTGGTGGCCCTCAAATGATTGCAGAAGGTTTTCATAGCTATTATCCGATGGAAATTCTATCGGTTATGGGAATAGTAGAGGTTCTCAAAGATTTAAAAAAATTATTTGCGGTGAGGGATGGGTTAGTTGAGCGATGGACTGAACATCCAGTTGATATTTTTATTGGTATTGATGCGCCTGATTTTAACTTACGTCTGTCTAAGACCATCAAAGAAAAGAATTTGCCAATTAAAACAGTGCAATATGTGAGCCCTTCAGTTTGGGCTTGGCGACAAGGCCGTGTTCATGGCATTAAGAAGACGATTGACCTCGTATTATGTTTATTCCCATTTGAAAAAACATTTTATGAAAATCATGGCGTGCCAGCGGCATTTGTTGGTCATCCATTAGCAAAACAATTACCACTCAAGAATCCAAATGTTGAGGCTAAACAACAGTTGGGATTGCCTGTTCATAAAACACATGTTGCATTGTTACCAGGCAGTCGTAGAGGTGAGATCGAGCGATTATTGCCATTGCTGACTGGCGCTGCTGAAATTTTGCATCGAAAGTACCCTGATCTTGAGTTTCTCATTCCTGCCATTAATGATGCAAGAAAAGAGCAAATTGAGCAGGGTATTCAAAGCTTAGATATCACGGTAAAAGACAAAATTTATGTATTAGAAAATACCGATTCAGAGTCAAAAGTGGGTCGTATGGTCATGAATGCAAGTGATATTGTGGCGCTTGCCTCTGGTACGGCGACTTTGGAGGCAATGTTGTTGCATCGTCCGATGGTGACATTCTATAAATTGAACTGGTTAACTTATATTATTGCGAAGTTCTTAGTGAAGATTCCGTACTACTCTTTACCGAATATCATTGCGGGTAAAAAAGTCATCGAGGAGTTGATCCAAGCGGATGCTACGCCACAACACTTGGCGATAGAAATAGAAAAGTTGATGGATCATGAAACAGCACATATTCAAATGATGCAGCATTTGAGTATGCATAAACAACTGATCTCAGGGAATACTGAAGATCCAGTACATGCCATTTTGAATTGTTTATCATCGTAATAGAAAAAGGTGGCACTTGAGCCACCTTTTTTGTTTAAGCACGCAGGATCAGTTCATAACCTGTGTATTTACGGATATTGATGACACCTATATCCAGTAATAAGTATTGACCTTTAATCCCTTGCAGAACACCTCGGATTTTAGGCGTTTTATCCAAGTTGAGGGATTTAATCTTTTCAGGATATTGTTCTACTGGATAAATGAACTCTCGCGGAGTTTCATTTTCGAGAAACTCAAGACCTTCATTGAATTCAAGGTTTTGGCTGAACTCATCACGAATACTTTGAATTTTTGGAGCAAACTCTTCAATAATTTGATCACGTTGTTCAACGAGGTTTAAAGGTTCAGCTTCACCTTTTAGTAATTTACGCCAATCCGTTTTATCGGCGATTTGTGTACCAAACATAGTTTCTAAATGACCAGATAAGCGGCGAGAGCCGACTTTTAAAATTGGCAATGCTTGCGTAGCACCTTGATCTAGCCAGCGAGTTGGCATATTTACGATACGGGTGATACCAATTTTTAAAGCGCTTGAATTGGCTAAATAAACAATATGCGGTTGGAAACAGACATCATGTGCGAACTGATCTTCGCGGCAAGTCCCTAAATGATAATGGCAAGTTTCAGGCTTCATAATACATAGGTCACATTCAGCCTTTGTTTTAAAACATTTAAAACAATGTCCTTGTGAATAGGACTTCGGTGTTTTTGCGCCACATGAGGTACAATAAATATTCCCCGTCCATTCGATCTCAATTTCTTGACCTAAAACAAAAGGTAGGTCAGTTTCTGAACGATCTAATATAAATTTATATTCAACATTTGCCTTGCTTGTTGATTGATCAGTTACACTATGCGTTTTGAGCGCTGCATGCATTTTGTGACAAATGCCTTGTAGTTCCATTAATAAACTCTCATCTTTTTCAATCAAGGGTTGCAGTTATGGCTGAACAGAATGTCATCACTTCTATGCTAGACGATTTATCTCAAGAACAGCCCATTCATACTGCACTTTGTATAGGTCAGCAGATTGACCAGAATGCTTCAATTCAATGGCATCATTTTAACGTAACTGACTTTTTAAGTCTGCCATTTACGCAGCGTTATGATTTAGGTTTTGTATTATTTGATACAGATGAAATGCAAAGTATCAATGACACGCAAAAAGCACAGTTACTGGTGAAATTGCGTGATTTGATGGCAAAGCGAATTGTTGTTGTCAGTAAATTAAGCGATGAAAAGCTACTTCGTTCACTTGGGTTTACGCAGTTAATTGATAAAACAGCACATGACAGTGATTTTGCACTGTGGCAATTCAATATTTTGACCTATAAGCATGTACCTGACTGGTTTAACTCTAAGTTTTGGGCAAACCCTGAAAACTGGGATAAATTCCGCTGGTAGGCGATTAAACGCTTTTAAATTTATCCAGATAGAAGTTGCGCTAGATTGTTGCAAGTTCTTGCAAAATTTAACAATTCATCTTTGTTATGGCCGTATAAAGCAGCGTATTCTTTTGGAATAAATAATTCCAATAGGAACATATGGGTCATGACAGATTTAACAAATATTGTTGAAATTTTAGCAAAGCAAGCTTTAGGCGGTCAGCAATCTAATCAGGGTGGTGGTTTAGGTGGAATTTTAGGTTCTGTTCTCGGTCAAATGGGTGGTCAGCAAAATACTCAAAATCAACAAGGTGGATTAGGCGGGATACTTGGCTCTGTGTTGGGTCAATTAGGTGGTGGAAGTTCTTCTACACAAACTAATGCAACAAGTGGAAATACGGCTCAAACATTATTAATTGCTGTTTTACCTTTGGTTCTGGCGTGGATTCAAAAGCAAGGCGGTCTGCAAGGAGCGCTAGATAAACTAAAAAATGCAGGCTTAGCCAATCAAGTGCAAAGTTGGGTAGATCCACAGCAACAGAATGCACAGGATGTTCCAACACAAAATATTCAAAGCCTATTTGACGATCAAGATGTTGAGCAAGTTGCTCAACAAGCACAAGCCCCTAAGCAAGCAATTTATGGTGCAATTGCTTCAGTTCTTCCACAAGTTATTGATTCTTTGACGCCGCAAGGTAGCAATACCAGCCAACAAGAAGCAAATAATGATATTCAAAATGTTTTGAATATGGTGAGTGGCTTCTTAAAATAATTTTTTTACTTCTGAATTTAGTTGTTTTTAAAAATAGAAATGAAAATAAAAGGGCATTTGCCCTTTTATTTTTTGGTTTTAGCCTATAACTTCAAATTAGAAGTTATATTCCATACCTAAACCGATAACAGTCTTAGTATCGTTTTTAGCTAACCAATCACGTTTTTGTTGACCAACAACACCGTAGAAACGTGCTTGTTTGTTGATTTGGTAGTCAGCACCAACACCATACATATCTTGTTTACGATCATCACGACCATTTGATTCAGTTGTAGCAGAGATATATTCAGCTTTTAACTTGATTGGTGTAGAAGGGATCTTATAAGCAGCAGTTACGCCATAAGCATCTTCTTGTAAACCTTTATAAGAAGTTACAGTCGTACCATCTGTAGTTGATACTGTATCGTCAGTTGGTTGAGCAGTTTGCCATAAAGCACCGAATACTAAACCATCAACACCAGCTGGAGTTAAGTCTAAAGAACCTGTTACACGTACTGCATCAGTATAGATACCAGATAGGCTGTAAGCATTGTATTTAGAAGCTACACCGAAGTTTCCAGCAACTGCTGCTGCTAAACCGATGTCTTTATTTTCGTATGTAAGAGATGTTGAAACGCCATCACCGAAACCATCACGGCTGCCTTCTTTACCTTTAGATGCGCTATCAGCAGCAGAAGATTCTTCACCTTGTTGGAACATGATGTTGAACGCTAAGCCACCTAATAATTTTTTATCAGTCTCAAAACCAATAACGTTGTTCAAACGATCCTCACCAACTAGAACAGCTGTCATATCAAGTTCGTTGTGATCGTTGAAGATATCTTGGTTGCTACCAGCAGCTGTTTTGAAATATGAATCAAAACGACCAACTTTTAATGTTGCAATACCATCAGATTTAATACCGATGTAACGGTTACGCATACCAAGATCAGTACCGTCACCATCAGTATTTACTTGCCATTCAGCTAAGTAAACAGCTGATAATTTGTCAGTTAATTTTTCTTCGCCCTTAACACCGATACGTGAAGCATTTGAATTTACTTTTGTTACGCTTTCATCTTTAAAGCCGTTGTTGTCAATATTGTCCAAAGTCACACTGAGCTTACCATACAATGTTGGTGCTGCTTGCGCTGCATTCATGGCTAAAGTTGCTACAGTAGCAGCAAGAAGCAATTTTTTCATTGAGATTTCTCCAAAACACTTTTTTGTAAATGGCATATGCCTTAGTTACTGTTATAAGCTTGCTTATGTACAAAAAGTTACACAGCTCACTGACTTGTATGCAGTATCGGCAAACTTTGTTACAACGAAGTGAAGGAAAAATGACAGTTTTATTACGATTTATATTTGGTAATAATTTGATTAATTATTGATTTATTTACCATTAAATAAAAAGCGAGGTAAGAACCTCGCATTATATCAGTGAAATATTAAAGTGCTGCTTTAATCTTTTCTGCTAACACTTTAATCTTTTCTTGATCACCCATTTGTGCCGCATGCCGGCCTAATTCATGTACTGAACTTGGAATCAGATGGAAATGTACATGTGGAACTGTTTGACCTGCTGCTGTTCCTGAGAGTTGCATAAGAACAATACCTTTTGCATCAAGGCCTGTCTCAATCGCTTTCGCAATCTTTTGAACGATCTGAATGGTATAGGCTGCTGCATCGGCAGGTAAGTCCAGTAAGCTAATCGCTGGGGTTTTTGGAATAACTAAAGCATGACCATCTGCTTGTGGCATGATATCCATAAATGCAAGCACCTGATCATCTTCATAAATTTTGATTGCAGGTAATTCACCACGAAGGATTCTTGCGAAAATATTTTGGTCATCGTACGCCATGATTAGTCCTTTAATAGGGTATAAAACAATTTAGCTTTTCATTTAGAGATTAATTAAATGAAAAGCTAAGAGAAAAGATTATTTGCAGTTAAGTTCTTTCTGACGTTCTTTAATTTGATCAAGACGCTGTTGTTCTTTGTCAGAAAATTTTGGCTTTGTTGTATGGCAGTTTTCGTTGCCATATTTAGCTTTAGCGTCTGCGTCTTTGAAACAGAATCCTTTAGAAGCGTAGATTAAGTTGTAATCATCTTGCAACTTTTTACATTCTTGTTCTGGTGTAGCTGCTTGAAGATTAAATCCTGTGAGGGTAATTAATCCAGCACAAACTGCAACCGTAAACTTATTCATGAGGTGTTCCTCTAATCAAAAAGGTATAAACCAAAGCTTTATGACAGTATTTTCATATGGCGCTTGGTCGCTACGTATATACCAATATAAGGTTTCTTAATGAAATTTCAATGAAACTCTATAGTCAGTATGTAATTTTAGTACGGAATTTCCTTTTGAATTAAATTATAAATGTATTGTTTTTAATATCTTAAGTGATATCTCCTGATATTACGGTATATTGATTTATTCGCATTGAGTCACTTCTACCATCTTTGTTGTAGGTGTTTGAATAGGTACTTTTCTTGGAATAAGATCAAATTGATGTATAGCGAAAGGGCCGTAAGGTCCCATTCTCACATGTGAACAAGGTACTTGAGTGGGGATTATCTGGTAAGTAGTAACGACAACGGTTTGAGGTACTAATTTTTTGGAGCAACGCGGTGAGGCATCATGTCTTACAATTGTTCCTGTAGCACATGAATATATGTTTTGTGCTCGCTCAACTCCAGAAGGATAGCCATTTGCTATAAAATGACCCTCAGCTAAATTTTTTAAAGTTTGGAATTGCAGGTCGGTAAATTGTCCATATCGGCTTAATTGTTTTGCTGCCCAGCAGTCAGCCTCTAGTTCTTGTTTGCGTGTTCCTCCATGATAGCGCTCCATTTCTCCTAATCTTGAGGTATGTCCTAACTTATGATGTGCACATTCATGGGCAAGTGTAAAAATTCGAGAGCTTGTTAGGTTAGCTAATGCTGTAGGATCAATGTGAATAATTGGTCGGCCATAGCTGTCTTTTTCAGCTGTGGCAATTTGTGGGTTTTGCCCCGTAAAGATTGGTAAGCCACAAAAACTATCATATCCAATAAATACATATTGCTTTGCATACAAATTTTGAAATGCAAAAGGCATTAAAATTAGAGTGAAAAGAAGCAAAAGATTTACTTTCTTCATAATGTTGATCTAGCTAATTGTTTTCATTGTAATTAATTCTACTAACTTATTAGATATTCAATAAGGTTGATTATCGGAAAGTTTGAGTAAGTAGGAAAATGAATAGAATATGTTTAAAAATTTGTATTAAGCGTAATGAATATGAACTAAAAGCATGTGCAATATTCTGTTTGAGTATTGCACTTGTGCTAATTAAAAGTTTATCTAAATCAAAAGAATCTAAAGCATATGCAGCTTTATTTAAGCGTGATTTTACTCCACGATTCATACATTTTCACTGCTGCTGAGAAGTCACTATTTGGCTCTGAAGTTAGATTCGCAGCTTGAATTAAACTTTGTGTTAGAGAAAGAATCGGGGCAGGAAGCTTAGCATCATGCACCAAATCTAAAGCAATACCTGTATCTTTAGCCAATAATGGTAGAGCAAAGGTTACTGGAAATTCACGGCTGAGTACGCGTTGTGGAAAAATGGTCTCCGTGACCATACTTTTACCACTAGACGCATTTATACAATTCAATGCTGCATCAAGGTTAACGCCGTGTGCTTTTAATGTACTAAAGCCTTCTGCAACAGACCATAAGTTAACCGCAAGCAGCATATTATTGATCGCTTTAACTGCAAATCCAGCACCAGACTCGCCAACATGCTGAATGAGTTTACCAACAGCCGCCATCGCAGGATAAGCACGTTCAAATGCTTGTACATCGCCACCGACCATGACAGTAAGTGTTGCATTCTCTGCACCAATGGTTTGACCACTCACAGGCGCATCTAAGAAGTCCACACCTTGAGATTTTAGCTTTTCTGTCAAGCGTCGAGCTGAGTCAGGTACACCGCTCGTACAGTCAATCCAAATCGAACCTGCTTTCAACTGTACAGTACTGATTAACGCTTCAACATCATCGCTTGTTGGTAGACACGAGAAAATGATGTCAGCCTGTACTGCTTGTGCAAGTTCGACAGCAGTTGTTCCATATTCCGTTGCATGTTGTTCTGCTTTACTAAAGTTTCGATTCCAAACAAAAACCTTTTCGAAATACTTTGGTAAATGAGCTGCCATGCGATAGCCCATAGCGCCTAAACCGATAAATGCAACAGATTGAGTCATAGTTTACCTTTTTATTGGAGTTGATCGTTCTGCTAACCAGTCAGTCAGTGTTGGCCAGAACTCGATTGAACTTTTTTGACTAGACATTAAACCTAAGTGCCCGCCAGGTATAAGAGTAAACGTGACATCTCGGCTACTTGTCAACTGAGTTAATGGAAATGCAGCATCTGCTGTAACCATTTGATCACCTTTACCTGCACCGACAAATAACGAACAATCAATATTTTTTAGCTCAATGGTTTTATTCTTTAAGGTGATAGCGCCGTTTTTCAGCGGGTTTTGCATCCAGACATTAAATAGCATGTCTTGATTAATACCCCCAGGATAATCAATCATATTGTTTAAGAAATGACTGAGTGTTGCGTCTTCTTGTACTAATTTTAAATTATCTAAATTCTTTAAAAGTTGAATGTTGCCATCCAGCCATCCTTTAGGGTCTAGTAATTTAAATCCTAATGAGTTTAAGAAACCTGGGGAATGAATCATCAACTTTGGTAAGCGATTATAAATATAATCTTTAACAGTTGGATTGCGAGAGGTAACGTAGGCAAGCGTTTTGTATAGCTTGCCAATATAGCCAGACGCATAGCTATCAATCGGGCTGCCCAGAACAATCAGGTTTTTAACAGCATTGGGTTGATGACGAGCCGTATATAAAGTCACAAAGATGCCTGCCATACTCCAGCCGTGTAGAGATATTTTTTGTGATTTCGAATGTTGTTGAATGGCTTCTATACAGCGTGGAATAAATTTATCAATAAAAGACAGAAAGTTAATTTGATAATTTTTGTAGGTCAACTTGCCCCAATCAATAAGATAAACGTCATAACCACTTTCTTGGAAGTGTTTAACTAGAGAACGATACGGATATAAGTCGTAGATATCCATATTGATTGCAAGCGGTGCTACGAAAACCAAAGGCTCTTTATAGCGTTTATTCTCAGAAGCATAAAAACGAACACGAGTTTGTTTAAACTGAGCAATCACTTGGTATGGTGTTGATTGTGACAATACGAGTTTGTCCGATTCAAAAACACGCATCGCGAGATGTTTAAAATTTATTTTTTGCTGTTCCACAAGCGATTTCATCTTTAATAGTCTCATCATGAGTCAAGATTGCACGAAGTCTAAGCGATAATTATATCTTATGCCTTGACCTTAAATACCTTAGGCGCTCAAAATGTTGGCATATTCGACCACGATGATCATAAGGCATACAAAACGATGAATCCAAGCGATGATTTAGAATATCAGCTAGATACTCTTGCAATTCGTACGGGCCATGACCGTACTTTTGAGGGTGAGCATAGTGAACCAATTTTTTTAACATCATCTTTTGTTTGTGAAAGTGCTGCTGATGCTGCTGCTAAGTTTTCTGGACAAGTTGCTGGTAATACTTACTCTCGCTATACCAACCCTACAGTTCAGGCTTTTGAAAAGCGCCTAGCGGTATTGGATGGGGCGGAACGTGCGGTTGCAACCAGTTCTGGTATGGCGGCTGTGCATGCAATGTGCATGGCTTACTTAAAAGCTGGCGATCATGTGATCTGTTCTCGTGCTGTGTTTGGTTCAATCATCGCTTTATTTGAAAAATACGTTGCTAAGTTTGCTGTAGAAGTCACTTTCGTTGATTTAGATGATCTTGATGGCTGGAAAAATGCGATCCGCCCAAATACGCGCATTCTTTTTATTGAAACACCATCAAATCCTTTGGCTCAAGTAGGTGATATGCAAGCGATTGCGGATATTGCTCACGCACATGGCGCTTTATTTGCTGTAGATAACTGTTTCTGTACACCTGCTTTACAGCAACCGATTAAATTTGGTGCTGATTTGGTATTGTACTCTGCGACTAAATATATTGATGGTCAAGGTCGTGCCTTAGGTGGTGCCGTTGTTGGTAAACATGATTTACTTGAAGAAGTGAATGGCGTTATCCGTACTTTGGGTAATTCAATGAGCCCATTCAATGCTTGGATTTTCTTGAAAGGCTTAGAAACTCTCAGCCTACGTATGAAAGCGCATTGTGAAAGTGCTCAAAAGCTTGCAGAATGGCTTGCTCAGCATGAAAAAGTTGAGAAAGTATATTACGCTGGCTTACCAAATCATCCAGGACATGAACTTGCTAAAAAACAGCAGAAAGGTTTCGGTGGTGTTGTATCCTTCGTGGTAAAGAATGCGCGTGAAGGTGCTTGGACAGTGATTGATAATACTCGTTTCTTGTCAATCACAAGTAATTTGGGTGATGTGAAGTCAACGATTACTCATCCAGCAACAACCTCGCATGGTAGAATGTCCGCAGAAGCCAAGCAAGCAGCAGGAATCGAAGAAGGATTGATTCGTGTGTCTGTTGGTTTAGAAGATATTAATGATATTATTCGCGACTTATCACGCGGTCTAGATTTAGTTTAACGAGAGAGACTTATGAATATTAATATGCTCATGCAGCAAGCTCAGCGCATGCAAAAAGATATGGAATCAAACCTTAAAAAAGCCAAAGAAGAGCTTGCGAATACAGAAGTTCATGCTGAAGCTGGCGGTGGTTTGGTTAAAGTCACCATGACTTGCCGTAATGTCGTTAAGCGTATTGAAATTAGCCCAGACTTATTACAAGACGAAGCGGACATGATTGAAGATTTGATTGCAGCGGCGATGAATGATGCTGCACGTCAAGCTGAAGCAATTTCTGAAGAGAAGTTACAAGGTGCAAACTCTGGTATGGGCTTACCACCAGGCTTATCTGGTTTATTCTAATTCATCATTTTTTAATTTTTAAATCCCCCTAAATCCCTCTTGAATCAAGAGGGATTTACGACTGAGGGGAGAATTTACCGAGTAATCTAATTGTGTTTAGTGAACGATTTGAACAATTAGTTCAAGCATTACGTATTTTACCGAGTGTTGGCCCAAAATCAGCACAGCGTATGGCTTTGCATTTACTGATGAAAAATCGTGAAGGTGCTTTTGCTTTGTCACATGCTTTGCATGAAGCATCGAGTCATATCCATGAGTGCCGTATTTGTCATTCTCTAACTGAGAATGAGATTTGTGATATCTGTGCTTCTGTTGAGCGTGATGAACAATTACTTTGTGTGGTTGAATCTCCAGCAGATGTTATGGCAATCGAGCAAAGTGGTAGTTTTCGTGGAAAATATCATGTGTTAGGTGGGCATTTATCACCTTTAGATGGTATTGGTCCTGAAGAAATTGGTATTCCATATTTAATTCAGCGTCTAAGCGAAGGAACGATTGAAGAAGTCATTCTTGCAACAAATGCGACTGTTGAAGGTCAAGCGACTGCACATTATTTGGTTGAAGCAACTAAGCATTTACCGATTCATATGACTCGAATTGCACAAGGTGTACCACAAGGTGGTGAATTGGAATATGTGGACAGCCATACCTTGAGTCAGGCGGTTCATAACCGCATGCGTATGAAATAATACTTTTGTCGGATATTTTTATTTATTTACATTAAATTCATGCTGTTAATTTAAACAAATAATTAAATTTTACATTTTGTCTTACATTATCGTAGATATATTTACTTTAAAATATGGCACTATTGGCGAGCGAAAAGGACTTTCGCTTTTGTTAAATGGATTTAGGAGTACTTTTATGTTTTGCATGTGGAATACTGATTAAATTTTTTTGCATTTGATCTTGTGTTAAGCAATAACTGCAATTCTACAGTTCTATTGCGAGTAGTTCTTTTATTTTTTACTTGAGCAAATATGTTTCAGTTTATCCAGCAGCAAAAAGATTTAGCTGTTCTCCTCACTCAGATGGAACAATGTTCCACATATGCACTTGATACTGAGTTTATTAAGGTGGATACCCTTTACCCAAAATTAGGGGTATGTCAGATTAATTTGAATGGTCAGGTTGTATTGTTAGATGGAACATCTTTAGACCTCGAGCATTTCTGGCAAAAATTATTTGCTGCTCAACAAAATATTTTCCATGCATGTGGCGAAGATATTGATTTGATTTATCATTATGCAGATCAAAAGCCGCTCAAAAATGTATTTGATACTCAAGTTGCCATGGCATTTCTTGGGCATGGTTTACAGGTAAGTTATCAGAATGCACTTAAAACATATTTAAATATAGATATTGAAAAAGATCAAACGCGTTCAGATTGGCTAGCTCGCCCATTGAGCCAAGAGCAAATGAGTTATGCCGCGAATGATGTTTTATATTTGGTAAAACTTGCTGATGCCGTTAAAAATGATCTGCAAACAAAAGGTTTATATCAGTATGTGTTGGAAGATTGCCAAAATTTAACTAAAGATATCGCGATGGAAACACCACTTCCTGAGCTATATACAGATATTGGAAATTACCGCCACTCTCGCCGTGAGTTAATGCAGTTACAACAACTGAGTATCTGGCGTGAACAAATTACCAAAGCATTAAATCAACCACGTAGTTTTATTCTTAGAAATTCAACTATGATTGATTTGGTTGAAAAGAACCCTCGCAATAACTTCCAACTTGCTCAAGTGAAAGATATTCGCCCGAATGTTGTGCGTGAGCATGGTAAAATGATTCTAGATCTACTCAAGTTTTTACCCCCTGAAGCTGAGTGGCCATTAAGAATAGCGCGTCCAGTGAAAAGCAATTCAAAAGAAATTGCTCCTAAAATTGATGCATTGATAGAGCAGATAGTTGCTCAAACATCTATTCCTAAAGAAGTGTTGCTACGTAAGAAGTGGTTGAATGCAATTTATGAACACGTTGTGTTTCATTTAGATGAGCAAGACCTACCACCTTATTTACTGGGCTGGCGATACGATATTTTAACCAAACCAATGATCGAATTACTTCAGCAAGACATTGATTATCTAGCTACGCAAATGAAGGTTTCTAGGTAGTATAAAAAAGAGCTAATTAACTAGCTCTTTTTTTTTGCTTTAATAATCAGCATCATTGGGCGCCTTAGCTCATTTTGCCAACCCATTTGCTCAATCATTTCTTTTGGTGGTGTTGGTTCAATGAGTGCAGTGATCTCAAATCCCGCTTTTAATAATCCGATGATATGCGTCTCAATGGTTCTGTGATATTTCACGACATCAGCACCGAGGAAGTGAGTATTTCGCTGACCTTCTTCGAAGTAATGATCTACTGGCCAATGTAAAGCGGCGCTTTCAGCATCATAGAACCAATCTTGTTGAGCACGTGCTGTAAATATAGGATGCTCAACCGAGTAGTAAAACTCTCCTAATGGCTTCAATAGATCGGCAGCTTTTTGAAATACCGCATCGATATCTTGAATATAATGAAGTGCTAATGAGCTGATAATTGTATCAAATGATGCTGTATCTGCTTGGAATGTTTCAATTGCTGTTTGCTGGTAGGTGACACGATCTGATGTAGTGATTCGTTTAGCTTTTTCTAGCATCTTTGCAGAGAGATCTATACCAATCACGGATAAGGCACCTTGTTCTGCCGCATATTGACAATGCCAACCGTAACCACAGCCTAAATCAAGCACACGCTTATCTTTCAAATTAGGCATATGTGTTTGAAATGTGCTCCATTCGCCAGCCGCTTTTAAACCTTCTACAGAACGGGGCATTTTTGCATATTCAGTGAAGAAGTTTGGATCGTCGTATTTATTTTGCTGCATATCAGAGATTCAAATTAAAATCGCTTGATAATTATCACATTTGTCATAAAAGAGCGTTGTATGCTTTTGTTTTCACTTTATAGGCTACGTTTTCTCTATAGAGGAGAAAAAGGCGACTAAAGCGTTAACAATCCTTAATGTATCCATTTTTATTTTGATGTATGCTGTCTTTGATTGTTAATAGATGTGAGTAAACATGCACTGCGATATTTATAGATCGAGCAAAAAAGATGAAATGTATATGTATATTGCTCGTCCAAACTATCCTGATGACAAAGAACAGGAAAACCCATTTGAAATTATTCCTGAGACTGTCTTAACCGCATTTGGTAAAGCGACTTTTGTCATGCATTTGGAACTCCACACAGAACGTAAGCTTGCTCGTGTAAATGTCCTACATGTTTTGGACTCTTTACAAACGAAAGGCTTTTTCATTCAAATGCCGCCTGAAGGATTAATTAATCCAAATGCGGTTGAACCAGAGGGTCTGCGTGGTGCTTGAGACACTAACAGCTATATGGTCGCATATTCTTTCAGTACTGGATCAGTTTCCTGAAGAAAATGTTGCGATCATTGTTTATGTGACAGGAACACTCATCGCATTGTGGTGCTGGTATCGTTTGATGACACGTCTTCCAAATCCTATTGGTGGGGTTTTATGGATTATTGTGTTTGCGATTTTAGTTACCCCAACGGTTTCTGAAGGTCCAAATTCAGAGTTGGCTCCTGCGATTTTTGGATTGCTGTTTGGCGTGTTAACCAAAGAACAGTCACTTATTTGGGCAAATGCATCATTGATTCTATTTGTAATCGGTGTTGGGTTGCTCATTGGTTTCTGTTGGTCAAAATACACGATCAATAAAACTGCAAGTACAGTTTAGATACAAAGTTAAATATAGAAAAATAAGGTTTTTAAATGTCTGCTGATACACAACACTTCACTGGTACAGATCAATATATTGCTACCGATAGCCTAAAACTCGCAGTCAAAGCTGCGCGTGCTCTACAGAAACCACTCTTGGTTAAAGGAGAGCCAGGCACAGGTAAAACTTTGCTTGCTGAGCAAGTTGCGACAAGTCTTGGTTTAAAGCTCATTACTTGGCATATCAAGTCAACGACTAAGGCGCAGCAAGGTTTATATGAGTACGATGCTGTTTCACGCTTACGTGATAGTCAGTTAGGTGATGATCGTGTCTACGACATTAAAAACTATATTAAACCGGGTAAATTGTGGGAAGCATTTACCAGTGAAGAACGCTGTGTCTTGTTGATTGATGAAATCGACAAAGCTGATATTGAGTTCCCAAATGACTTACTGCATGAACTCGACAAAATGTCATTTTATGTTTACGAGACAGGTGAAACAATTACAGCGACACAGCGCCCAATTGTGATCATCACATCGAATAATGAAAAAGAACTTCCAGATGCATTCTTGCGCCGTTGTTTCTTCCATTATATTGAGTTCCCTGATGAAGCAACGATGCGTGACATCATTGCTGTACATTTTCCAAGTATTTCAAATACCTTGGTCAGTGAAGCATTACAAGTCTTCTTTAAGTTACGTGAAATTCCTAATCTAAAAAAACCACCATCAACGTCTGAATTGATTGATTGGTTAAGTTTGTTGATGGCTGATGATATGCCTGAAGATGTATTACGTAATCACGATAAATCTAAGGCAATTCCACCACTTTATGGTGCGCTCATTAAAAATGAACAAGATGTACAATTGCTTGAACGTTTAGCATTTATGTCACGCCGTTAAGAGTGTTTGCCAATGTTTGTGCGATTGTTTTACACCTTACGCAAATATGGTGTACCTGTAACAACTCGGGAACTCATTGATCTCAATCAGGCAGTTGCTTCAGGTCTTGTATTTGCTGATCAGGAAGAATTCTATCAATTGGCTAAAACAGTTTTAGTCAAAGATGAACGCTTCTTTGATAAGTTTGACCGTGCTATGAAAGATTACTTTGATGGCATCGATACTTTTGATTTAGACGAATTGCTGAAACAAGTTCATAAGTTACCAAAAGACTGGTTTGATCTTGAATTACTCGAGAAACATCTAACACCTGAACAACGTGCCGAACTACAAAAAGCAGGTTCGCTTGAAGAACTGATGAAAATGTTGGAAGAGCGTTTACGCGAACAACATAAAAAACATCAGGGTGGCAATCGCATGATTGGTACAGGTGGAACATCACCTTTTGGTGCTTTTGGTGATCATCCTGAAGGTGTGCGAATTGGTGGGCCGGGCCGTAAACGTTCAGCTGTAAAAGTATGGGAACAACGTAAATACCAAAATCTTGATGATGATCAAGTGTTAGGTACACGTCAGATGCAAATTGCATTGCGTCGTTTGCGTAAGTTTGCACGTCAGGGCGCAGCAGAAGAGTTAGATGTAGACGGTACGATTCGTGAAACTGCTAAACAAGGCATCTTAGATGTACAGCTCGTGCCTGAACGTCGTAACCGTATCAAAATTTTAATGTTGTTTGATGTGGGCGGTTCGATGGATGCCTATATTGCTGAGTGTGAAAAACTATTCAGTGCGGCAAAGTCGGAGTTTAAAACCTTAGAATATTTCTACTTCCATAACTGTCTGTATGATTATGTGTGGAAGGATAACCATCGCCGTAGTTCAACCCGTATGAATACTTGGGATTTGTTCCATACTTATGGACGTGATTATCGGGTTATCGTAGTTGGCGATGCCAGTATGGCTCCCTATGAATTAAAGTCTGCGGGTGGCTCAGTTGAATATATGAATGAAGAATCTGGGGAAGTATGGTTGAGACGTTTGCGTCAGCATTTTGATAAAACAGCATGGCTTAATCCTGAGATGGAAGGCTATTGGCATTACACGCAAACGATTCAATGGATTAAAGAAACTTTTGAAGATCATATGTATCCGATGACTTTAAAAGGCATTGAGGATATGACGCGATACTTATCTCGCTAAAATTTATATTAATACTTTATAAAAACAGGAATTGGAATGGAACATCATATTAACGGGATAGCTTTACCAAATGAAGCGGGCTTTTTTGGCGAGTTCGGCGGTCAATTTATTCCACCTCATTTAAAAGAGGCGATGGACGAGATCAATACAGCTTATGAAGAAATTCGTCATACAGCTGAATTTCAAAATGAGTTAAATGATCTGTTCAAAAATTATGTAGGACGCCCAAGTCCATTATTCCATGCAAAACGCTTATCTGAACAACTTGGTGGCGCGCAAATTTATTTAAAGCGTGAAGACCTGAATCATACAGGCGCACATAAAATTAACCACTGTCTTGGTGAAGCTTTACTTGCTAAATATATGGGTAAAAGCAAAGTCATAGCAGAAACAGGTGCTGGTCAACATGGTGTCGCGTTGGCAACGGCTTGTGCATTGGTTGGTATCCCATGTGAGATTCATATGGGGCAAGTCGATATTGAAAAAGAACATCCAAATGTCGTGAAAATGAAAATTTTGGGTGCTAAGCTTGTTTCAGTCACACAAGGAACTGCAACACTAAAAGATGCGGTAGATAGTGCTTTCGAAGAATATTTAAAAGATCCGAAAAACTATATTTATGCAATCGGTTCTGTGGTTGGACCACATCCATTTCCAAAAATGGTTCGTGATTTCCAATCAATTATTGGTAATGAAATTAAAACTCAGGCAAATGAACGTTTTGGTCAACATCCTGATTATGTAGTGGCTTGTGTTGGTGGTGGTTCAAATGCAATTGGCGCTTTTACGGCCTTTTTGAATACGCCAGAAGTAAAACTGGTAGGTGTTGAACCTGCTGGACATGGTTTGGATACAGATAAACACTCCGCAACGCTAACTTTAGGTAAACCCGGTCAGATCCATGGTATGGCTTGTTACGTGCTTGAAGATGAAAAAGGTGAACCACTGCCTGTGCATTCAATTGCTTCGGGATTGGATTATCCCGGTGTTGGGCCACAGCATAGTTATCTTAAAGAACTTGGTCGTGTACAGTATGAAACAGCGACTGACCAAGAATGTTTAGATGCATTTATGACACTTTCTCGTGTTGAAGGGATTGTTCCTGCTTTAGAAAGTTCACATGCAGTTGCTTGGGCTTTACGTGAAGCGCCAAAGTTAGATAAAAATATCAAGATCGTAGTCAATTTATCTGGGCGTGGCGATAAAGACTCAGATTATGTTGCTGAAAAATTAGGCTTGTAAGTCTAATATTCCACGATATTAACTCGAAAACCGCCTTAATCATCGGCGGTTTTTTTACTGTTAAATAAGGCTGAATCCCGTTAGAATAAAGCGTTTTTGCAATTCGCATTTTGGAGACGCCTAAGTGGAGCGACCTACAATCAGCCCTGAACATTTACAAGAAGCGGCTGAAAACCTAGTCAGCATTCGAGATTTCATCCGTTTCGGTGTGACAGCACTTCGCCAATACGATGCACACTTAGGTCAAGGTACAGAAGATTATTTTGCAGAAAGTTCGGCGCTTGTCTTGCAAACGCTTTCACTTGAGTGGAACGCTGATGCTGAAATCTTAGATGCGAAGCTTTTACCAAGTGAAAAAGCCGAATTCCTCAGCTTATTAGAACGCCGTATCAATGAGCGTGTTCCAACGTCTTATTTATTAAACCTTGCTTATTTCTTTAGTAAGCCATTTTATGTGGATGAGCGTGTGCTTATTCCGCGTTCTCCAATAGCAGAATTGATTGAACAACGTTTTGCACCATATTGCTTAGATGAAAATGGTCAAATGTTGGAAGCCTTAAATAGCTTACCAGAAAACCAAAATCCTAAAACACCTCAACGTATTCTTGATATGTGTACGGGTTCGGGCTGTATCGCAATTGCGCTTGCTTATGCTTATCCAGATGCAGAAGTGGATGCGACTGATATTTCAAAAGAAGCATTGGAAGTTGCTTCAATCAATGCAGAACATCATGATAAACAATATCAAGTCGCATTACTTGAATCTGATTTATTCTCAAAAATTCCAGCTGAAAATCAATATGACTTAATCGTTAGCAATCCACCGTATGTGGATGCTGAAGATATGGCTGATTTACCAGAAGAGTTCTTACATGAGCCTGAGCTCGCACTTGCAGCAGGTCAAGATGGTTTGGACTTAGTTCGCAAAATGTTAGCTCAAGCAGCCGATTATTTAACTGAAGATGGTCTGATTGTAATTGAAGTGGGTAATTCTGAATGGGCAATGCGTCAGAACTTCAATACAGTTGACTTCCATTGGTTAACTTTCCAGAAAGGTGGTTCAGGTATTTTTGCATTAACTGCTGAACAATGCCGCCGTTATAAAGAAATATTTCAGCAATCAGTTCAAAATTAAGTAAGGGGCTAAAATATGGCAGGGAATAGTATTGGGCAACTCTTTCGAGTAACAACATGTGGTGAATCACATGGTGTTGGTTTGATGGCAATTGTCGATGGTGTGCCGCCGGGTCTTGAACTTTGTGAAGAAGATTTGCAAAAAGATTTAGATCGCCGTAAACCGGGTACATCAAAGTTTGCGACACAACGTAAAGAGCCTGATCAAGTCGAAATTATCTCAGGTGTTTTTGAAGGTAAAACGACAGGTACATCGATTGGTTTATTGATACGTAATACAGATCAAAAATCTAAAGATTATGGCAATATTGCTCAAACTTTCCGTCCAGGCCATGCAGACTATACTTATACGCATAAATACGGTTTCCGTGATTATCGTGGTGGTGGTCGTTCTAGTGCGCGTGAAACTGCAATGCGTGTTGCAGCAGGTGCGATTGCTAAGAAATATTTAGCTGAAAAGTTTGGTATTGATATTCGCGGACATGTCACACAAATCGGTAATGAAGTCGCAGAGAAATTAGATTGGACAGAAGTGCCGAATAATCCATTTTTCTGTGGTGATGTGGATGCGGTTCCTCGCTTTGAGCAACTCGTCACTTCTTTGCGTGAGCAAGGTACAAGTTGTGGTGCAAAATTAGAAATTATTGCTGAAAAAGTACCTGTAGGCTGGGGTGAACCAGTCTTTGATCGTTTAGATGCAGACATTGCACATGCCATGATGAGCATTAACGCCGTAAAAGGTGTTGAGATTGGTGATGGTTTTGCTGTTGCTGGTCAGTTTGGTCATGAAACGCGCGATGAACTCACCACAGATGGTTTTCTTGCGAATCATGCTGGTGGAATCCTTGGTGGAATCTCAAGTGGACAAACAATTCGTGTTGCGATTGCATTAAAGCCAACGGCAAGTATTACCACACCGGGCAAGACGATTACAATCGACCGTGAAAATACTGATGTACTCACCAAAGGTCGTCATGATCCGTGTGTGGGGGTGCGAGCAACACCAATTGCTGAGGCGATGTTAGCAATTGTTCTGATGGATCATTTTATGAGAAATCGTGCACAAAATGCTGACGTATTGTCACCATTTAAACCAATCGAGCCTTAATATAATAGACCCATTGGTAAAATATTATCAGTGGGTCTTTTTAATGATAAATTAATTTAAATAAAAAAATTATTAAATATTTTTAAATAATAATTAAAATATTATAGTGCCTCAGAAATGACATTATCTGAAGTTGCAATATGGTATTGATTTCGACCATTACTTTTCGCGATGTATAATGCATGATCTGCCTGTGATACAAACTCCGAAAGACTATCATTTAAATGTGGAGTCATCGTAGCTACGCCAACGCTGATCGTAACATGCTTGGATACACTGCTTTTCGGGTGGTTAATCGCAATCGTTCGGACAAGTTCCATTAAACGTTGAACTTGGATAATTGCTTGTTCTTTATCTGTCATGGAGAACAGTAACAAAAACTCTTCACCGCCATAACGCGCAGCAAGATCACCACTTCTTGATGCGATTGAGCCGAGCAGGATTGCAATTCTGCGAAGGCATTGATCGCCTTGAATATGTCCTAACGTATCGTTGTAAAGTTTAAAAAAGTCGATATCAATCATCATGATCGTAATTGGAACTTCATGGCGAATGGCACGTTTCCATTCATTTTCAAGCACTTCATCCAAATAGCGACGATTTGCTAACCCAGTTAATGCATCTTGTTGAGATAGGATTGAAAGCTGTTGAGCTTGACGCATTAATTCTAGACGGTTTAATTCAAGCATGCAGTTTTGTAGATAATTTTCTCGATGTTGACGATCTGTGGCATAGGCCAGTGCCATGCCGAGAAAACTACTAAATGTATAAGTTCTGTTCAAGAAAGTCCAATCAATAGAACCACTTAGTGCTGTACTTGCAATCACACCAATCAAACCACCACACCAACCCGCGATAATCGCAGTATAGAATCTCATTCCAACAAAGCCGTAAATGATGACAACTGCATACATCATAGCTGCATGGAATAGAACATTGTTCTGACCTTGCTCTAAAACGTTAATTAGGGTGAACGTAATGGCTACTGCACCCATAGATCCTAAACCCACATAATGGTCAAACCATTTATTGAGTTTTGGAACAAAGGCGAGGACCCATGCGATCGAAATAATGACCCCAACCCAACCATAAAAGGCAACCCAAGTCAGTCGGAGGTCTTCTGGTAAAACTTGATAGGTACCAAAGCTAAGATATAAATATAAACCTAAGATAATTGGCGCACGATAGCGAAACTCATGTGCAGCTTCATTTCTGTACTGATCTCGATAAATTACTTCTAATTCTTTAGGAAACCAAACTAAATTTAGCCCGCGAGAAATTAGTAAGTCGATTTGTTCTTGTCCCAATATATTGGAAGCTTTCAACTTCATCTTATCTCTCACCACTCCCAATGTTTTTATAAATGTAAAATAGGGATTACTTTTTACTACGTTACACCCAATTAAATAAAATGTGTATTAGATAATAAAAAATATTTATTTACTACCCAAATCAACTTTTTATTATTAGAAATTTATATACTTTTCGAATATATACCTAGACTTTACATCTAAATAATATAATTATTCAACCTGATAAAGGTGAATCGAATAAAAACTGTTACAAATTAAATAACATTGTTTGTATATTTGCTGTATTAGGATACAATTTATAAAAAAGCAACAATCATGGAACGTGATTGAATTAAGTCATACGAAATAGGATGCATCGCAATGACTGCTATGAATCAATATGGAACAAAACTAGAAATTACGACTCATTCAGAATGGTCCCAGCGTTTTTGGGATGATCTTGTGCCAGCTAAAGAACGGGTTAGTAAACACCCTCTATTCTTAGACATGGCAAATGGTACTTTAAGCCTTGAGTGTTTCCGTTCAGCACTTTTAAATTTTTATCCTTTGGTCGCTCATTTTCCGTCGTATATGGCTGGGGCTTTAGCAAAAGCGACAGCATTTTCGTTAGATGGCGTAACTGAGACTAGAGATTGGCTCATTCAAAATATTAAAGTGGAAGAGCGTCACTTGAACTGGTATCAGGATTGGGCTGGGGGATTCGGTTTAACAGTCGAAATGCTGAATGAAGTAAGACCTCCAGCAGCCATGAATGCAGTAAATCACTTTCTATGGGATATGAATTTTCGTGGCACTTTAGCGGAAAGTATCGCAGCTACAAATCTCGCAATTGAATGGGCGACAGGTGACTGGACAATTCAAGTATATAAAGGTATACAGACATATACAGAGCACCCTGAAGTCAATATTAATAAAAGATCTTTAGCTTGGTTACGAGCTCATGCACATTATGATGATTTACATCCATATGAAGCGATGGAACTTATCAAAAGATTGTGTGACAAAGATCCTGTATTGCAGAAAAAAGCATTTAGAGCAGCTCAAGATGGTCTGGCATATTATGAATTGGCTTTGGATGAGTGCTATAAACTACAGCATAAGAATTAAAAGAATTTAAGGATAAAACTGTCGCATAGTTGGGGGCTATGTGACAGTTTTTTTATACTTACTCATCAAGGCAATGGTCGCATTTTTTCATCAAAATTTTCTATTAAAGGAAATGTTAATGGTTCTAAGTTCTGTAGATCATTTAAATAGGCTTCGAAATTTATAAGTATATTTTGTCGATTTTCATTTGAAATGTAAGGAACATGGTAAGCAATAAAGGGTGGTAGTACCTCAAAACCAGCGTAGGCAAGTGTTCCGCGTTGAATGGGAGATAGATATTCTGCAATTGAACCATGTATCGCATTTTCGCCAAACATATAATCGCGTCCACCTAAAGTGAAACATAGCATCGCTTTCTTACCAGCCATACCACCATGATTGTAAAAACGTTTTCCACCATAAAACAGACCAGAAACAAAAACACGATCAATCCAGCCTTTTAGGATAGCAGGTACAGATGTCCAATAAAGTGGAAAACTAAAGATGAGTAGGTCGGCACGTTTAATTTTTTCGATTTCAACTTGAATATCTGGTGCTAGGGAATTTTGCTTGTAAGCATGTCTTTGTTCTAAGGCATAGTTAAAATATTCAGGTTGGTTAAGGTTTGCAAAGTCATTCTGTGAGGCGATTGGATTAAAGTTCATCGCATATAAGTCTGAAACTTCAACTGTATGGCCTTGTTCTTCAAATACATGCTGAGCTTTATCTTTTAATGCAGTAGTGAAGGATTTTGATTCAGGATGAGCATGAACAATAAGAATATTCATAGATAGAATACCGTCGTAATTAATTTATTTGACTCCTAATACTATGCCGTAGTCGTAAAAACTGGCATAGTTCATGAACCGCCAGTTTTTACCATTTTATGCCAATTAAAATTCCAAGGAAGAAAAATGTCTGCTAAATTGCCTGGTACTTATGTCAATCTGTTAGTTGATGCGTTAAGGGCCAGAAATCTTTCAGTAGAGCAATTATTGAGTGACTTCGATATTGAAATGAAAGATATAGAAGCCCCATTTTGGTATGTAAATCTAAATGTTTTCAATGAATTAATTGATAGTTCGATCATTTTCACTGAGGATCAGTTGCTGATTATTCATATGGCGAAGTCTATGAAAGCTTCTTGCTATGGTCATGTTGGGGTTGCGGCTGTAGCTGCTGAAAATTTGTTGCAAGCAATCAAAATACTTGAAAAATTTATAGGACTACATTGCTCGGTATTCAAGCCTGTTTTAAAAATCAAAGAGAACAAAGCCTACATTTATTTTGATCAATCATTCATTTCAGAAAATCTAAGTAACAATGGATTATTATTTTCCATTTTAGGATTTGCCAGTTTAATTAAAGATTTGCTTAAAACTGATATTAAAATTCAAGCCAATTTCACACAGGTTGATGTATTTTACTCTAGTAATATCAATCAATTGTTAGGTTTTGAGTCTCACTTTAGTCAAGAAAGTAATTGCTTGATATTCGATAAAGCATTTTTAACCAATCAGTTGCCAACAGCAGATGAAATGGTTTTTAGGTTGCTAAAGGAACAATGTGAGCGTGATGTAAAACGACAAATCATAAAAAAAGAGAAGCTAAACAGCACGAAAATTTTAGTTAAAGAATTACTTCACGGTTCTCAAGATTATAGTGTTAGTTTGAACCAAGTAGCTCTAGAACTAAAAACATCTGTTAGGAGTTTGCAGCGTCAGCTTGCATCTGAAGAAACCTCATTTCAGATTGTGTTAGCTGAGGCTCGTAGAGAGTACGCTGAGAAATTGTTAAAAAGTACAAGGTTATCTATCCAAGAAATATCTAATATTTTAGGTTATGCAGATATTTCTCATTTCACAAGAGCATTTAAGAAGTGGGTAGGTTTAACACCTACAATCTATAGAAAAGCATAAGCTTTAATTTTGATTCAGTTAAATTTTCTCTGTTAAAAGAACAGATTAGCCCTTTATTTTGAATGCTATCTGTTCTGAAAATTAGACAAAACGCTTTTTTCTTAAACTTATAATGCCTTCAGCTACGAGTGCACAAACCGCTAACCAAATTCCGATATAAGTCGGCCATTCTGCTGGCTTGATTGTTTCGCCAAGCAAGATAGAAACCATCAATAATAATACTGGCTCAACATATACTAGAAGACCAAAAAGGCTAAGATTGAGATGAGGAGCCGAAAGAGATTGGAATCCTAAAGCTAGTGCACTGATGAGTCCTAGACCTAAAACCAGCCAAAGCGTGTCAAAAATAGAGCCTAATTCACCTAAAAAAACTCCACCTTGTAATATGAAAAAGAGACTGATTGGCAGGCTGAACACCATATCAAACCAAACGCCACCAATATTATTGGTATTGGTCTTTTGCCTTAACCAAAAGTAAACTGGATAGCCTAAGCAAATGAGTAAAGTTGGCCATGTTAATGTTTTTGATATAACCAGCATATTAATAATGCTAAGTATTGCAAAAATGCAGGATAATTTTTGTAAACGTGACATTTTGTCTTTAAATGCTATACGACCCAAAATCACCATAGTAATTGGCATGATAAAATAGCCTAAGGAAACATCAAGCCCATAGCCATTGCAAGGTGCCCACATAAATAACCAAAGCTGTATTCCAATCAAAAAAGACGATAAAAAACGAGTTAAAAAGAAGTAGCGTTCGTTGTATAGGCGTTTGTAAATAGTAATGACTTGCGACCAATTTCCTTGAACAATAATGAAAAGTGTCAGACATGGTAATGTGAGTAATATACGCCAACCGTAGATTTCATTTCCTTGTAATGAATGGAGTAGGGTGGTATATGCAAACATTAATGCAAATAATAAAGAGGCAATTACATTAAATGTTATGCCAAGAACTGTATTTGATTGAGTATGCATAGATATGTACTAATTGAATTATTTAAACGATATTTTATTTCAGTTTTATTGATAATTAGGCTCTAATTTCTTAAGATAAATGAGAAAATTTCTCATGGTGCTGAGTAATATGGTTTTAGATAAATTCGATTATTCATTGCTGAAACTGCTTCAAAAGGATTGCTTGATTCCATTACGTGAATTAGCAGAAGCTGTGCATTTATCAACGGCTTCGGTACAACGGCGTATTCAAAAGTTGCGTGAAAACAGTTATATCGTTGGAAATGTTGCCGTACTTGATCCAGATCAACTTAATCAAGTGATCACAGTTATCGTCGAAGTTAGGCTTAATAAAACGCATAATACAGATCTTGATGTAATTAAAGAAAGTTTTTCTAGTTCGGAGATACAACAATGTTATTACGTCACTGGTGAAGCAGACTTTATGCTTGTTTTATTAGTACCAAGTATGAAGCGCTTTCAGGAGGTTTGTGATGAATTATTTCACAATAATTCTAATGTCGAATGGTTTAAGACAACGGTTGTATTGGATCGGGTAAAAGTATCTTTAGATGTTCCTAATATAAACTCTGAAAGTTAATAAAGAACAAAGATTTGGTCATAAGCTAGCTACAGTGTTGTGTAGGCTACAGTCTCAAATATTCTATTTAACATAATATACATTATACGAAGTAATGTA
>NZ_AXCD01000022.1:0-257 GCF_000475335.1 Acinetobacter sp. COS3 | reverse complement strand
TGACAATACGCCTGCATTAACAGGAACAGTGAACGACCCAACGGCAACGGTGACCGTGAATGTCAATGGTGAGGATTACCCAGCGACCAACAATGGTGATGGCACATGGACATTGGCAGACAATACATTGCCAGCGTTAACAGATGGTGCTTACACGGTGACAGTGACTGCGACAGATCCAGCAGGCAACTCATCAACAGCAACATCAACGTTAACGGTTGATACGACTGCACCAGATGCACCATTACTTGATCCAA
>NZ_AXCD01000021.1:0-216 GCF_000475335.1 Acinetobacter sp. COS3 | reverse complement strand
CGTTGCCGTTGGGTCATTCACCGTACCTGTTAATGCAGGCGTATTGTCATTGGTCAGTACGTCATCAATTGCCACAATCGGTGCTGTGATGTCTGCTGATACGATGCCTGTTCCTGGTAATGATTCATTGCCCGCTGGATCGGTCGCTGTTGCTGTAACGGTATCACCATCTACCAAGCCACCTGGGTTTGGAACACTCCATTCACCTGTCGTTGG